>CAZBFD010000132.1:0-5032 GCA_964491055.1 uncultured Eubacterium sp. | reverse complement strand
GAGGTGCTGCAGCATTACGCCGAGAAGGCGATAAAGAAGTGCGAGGAGAAATATAAGACCAAGCGTGTGATCCTGCTCGCGATGGATCCTAAGACAGGCGATGTGCTCGCTATGGCCCAGACGCCGACGTTCGACCCGAACAAAGCCACCGAGCCGATCAAGAAGTCCGAAAAGAAGAAGTTTGAGAAGCTTAGCAGCAAAAAGCAGGCAAAGTATCTGTCCAGGATGTGGAGAAACGCTATCGTGAGCGACCTGTACGAGCCGGGCTCGACATTCAAGCTGATAACGACTTCGTCAGCGCTTGAAGAAGGTGTTACGAACCTTAAGGATAAGTTCAACGATAAAGGATCGATAAACGTTGAGGGCACCGTGCTCCACTGCTGGAACAAGGCAGGGCACGGCAAGCAGACTTTGATCGAGGCCGTCGGGAACTCGTGTAACCCGGTGCAGGTCGAGCTCGTCAAGAGAATGGGCAAAGACACATACTACAGTTATCTTGAGCTGTACGGGATCAATGAGAAGACCGGGATCGATCTTCCGGACGAGCAGCAGGCGATCATCCTGCCTAAGGACAGCCTCATGCTCGTGGAGCTCGCGACAATGTCATTCGGCCAGGGCATAGCGCTTACACCGATGCAGCTGCTCGCGGCAGAGTGCGCGATCGGTAACGACGGTGTGATGATGAGGCCGCGCATCGTGAAGAAGCTCACAGATGAAGACGGCAAGACCATCAAAACCTTCAAGACTGAAGAAGTCCGCAAGGTAATCTCAACCAAGACAGCAAACGAAATGAAGAAGATCATGGAGTACGTCGTCTCAGAAGGAGGAGGCGGAAACGCAAAGATCGCAGGATACAGGATCGGCGGAAAGACCGGAACAGCGAACCAGGTAAAGAACGGAAGATATACTAGTGAGACCTGGTCGTCATTCGTGGGAATGGCTCCTATGGATGATCCGAAGATCGCCGTGCTCGTCGTCGCAGACAGCCCGAAGGGCGCGATCTACGGAAGCGTGGTCTCTGCACCGTACGCGAAGCAGTTCCTGGAAGATGCTCTCCCGTACATGGGCATCGATCCGAAGTATTCGAAGGAAGAAAAGAAAGCAATGTCGTCAGGCGTCGTATACGTACCTGACGTAGTGAATATGACAGCAGATAACGCAACGGGCCGTATCGAGGGATTAGGACTTAAATGCGAGATAAGTCCTGAAGAAGACAGGCTGAAGAACTTCGGCGTCGTCGCCCAGTACCCGGCTGCCGGGACAAAGCTTGAGAAAGGTGACACAGTATACATTTACAGCAAGTAATGATGCTGATGGAGTAAAGGCATGAATAAGATCTCACTTGGTAAAATCGCAGATGTGACGCGCGGATATATGATCTCGGGTGATCCGGCGCACGTGGTAAACAGCGTGAGTACGGACTCGAGGACGGCAGGCGCAGGTTGCCTGTTCATACCGCTTGTAGGTGAGAATCATGATGCGCATGACTTTGTGGGAAGCGCAAGGGAAAACGGATGCAGTGCTTTCCTTATCAGTGAGAAAGAGGCTGCAAACAGGCTCCCGGGAGCGGATGTGATATTCGTTGCTGATACGCTCCAGGCCATGCAGGACCTGGCGCACTACTACCTTACTACTCTTGACATAAAGAAAGTTGCAGTTACCGGGAGCGTCGGGAAGACGTCGACAAGAGACATGTTATGGTATACCATGTCGGAGATGTTCAAGACGGCGCGCCCTGAGAAAAACTATAACAACGAAGTCGGTGTTCCGCTCACGATCTTCAGCCTGGACAGCTCATACAAGGCTGTAGTGCTTGAGGAAGGGCTGGAACGCGCGGGCGACATCCACAGGCTATCGGCGATAACAAGGCCTGATGTATGTGTGATAACAAACATCGGCGTTTCACATATCGAGAACCTCGGTACGCGTGAGAACATATTCAGGGCCAAGCTCGAGGTAGCTGACTTCATGCCGCCAGGCGGAAAACTGATAATCAATTCTGATTCCGATTTCCTGTCAAAGGAGAACATCGACAGAGACCTTGACATAATAGAGTGCGGAACAGATCCGTCGTGCGACTACTTTGTGCATGACATCCATGACAGGGGCGTGGACGGAGTGTCGTTCATGCTGAGGATGCCTGCTGACGAGATTTTGATCGAGCTTCCGGTGCCGGGCGCGCACAACGCGGTGAATGCGGCACTTGCTGCGGCCGCGGCGGCATGCTTCGGAGCATCGCCTGATGACATAAAGAACGGCCTGTCGAAGCTCAGGCTCACGGGAAAGCGTCTCCTCGTGAAGGAGGGGAACGGGATCAAGATCATCGATGACAGCTACAACGCGGCGCCAGCGTCGATGAAGTCCGCAGTGGATACGCTGATGAACACCAGAGGCGATCGTCATGTGGCGCTGCTCGCCGGGATGAACGAGCTCGGTGAGAACTCAGAGCAGTACCACATTGAGGTCGGTGAGTACATAAAGGAAAAGAAAGTCGACATCCTGATCGGGATCGGCGAGAAGGCGAGAGCGATAGTTGAAGGCGCGTCCGGAGGGAGCACATATGCGACATGGTTCCCTGAAAAGGAGGCTCTATACGCGGAGATGAATGACATCATCCTGCCGGGTGACACCGTTCTCATCAAAGGCTCGAACGCGTATAAGATGTCGGAAGCCGCAGAGAAGCTCTTAGAGGATCGCAGAGGGTAAGACGATGGATAACTGGAAACTGATTTTGATCACGATGGCGGTCGGAGCTTTGCTCTCAGCGCTGTTCACATGGATAGAGATACCGATCCTCAAGAAGAAGCAGTTCGGCCAGTATATCCGTGATGAAGGCCCGAAATCGCATCAGGCGAAATCGGGCACCCCGACGATGGGAGGCCTTGCGCTTTACGGAGCGGTAACGGTCGCAGCGCTGATAACTCCTCTCTACACTAAAGTAAGAGAAGGCGACATCTTCATGATGGTGGCTGCAGGGCTCCTTTTCGGACTGATAGGATTTATCGACGACTATATAAAAGTCGCTAAGAAGCATAATTTGGGGCTCACAGTAAAGCAGAAATTCGCGCTCCAGATAGTGTTCTCGCTTGCGTTCGCAACATACGTGATGCTGTTTTCGGGAGAAGGGCACAGCGTGGTGTGGATCCCGATCGTGAACTATTCGATAGATATCGG
Source organism: uncultured Eubacterium sp. (assembly GCA_964491055.1). Classification (GTDB taxonomy): domain Bacteria; phylum Bacillota; class Clostridia; order Peptostreptococcales; family Anaerovoracaceae; genus Aminicella. The sequence continues at coordinate 1,858 of CAZBFD010000132.1, read as the reverse complement.
GATACTGTATATCCCGTTTGCGGCGTTCGTGCTGGTCGCGATGGCAAATGCCGTGAACCTTACTGACGGCCTGGACGGGCTGTGCGCGGGGATAACGTTTATAGAAGCTGCGTTCTTTGCGATAGTGGCGATGAAGCTTATCCGTATACCGAGCATGCTCTACCTGGCGGCGCTTGCGGGCGGCTGCCTCGGGTTCCTGGTCTGGAACCACCATCCGGCAAAGATATTCATGGGAGACACCGGGTCGATGGCGCTTGGCGCGGGACTTACGGCAGGCGTGATCATGATGAGGACAGAGCTCCTCATACCTATCGCGGGATTCATCTATGTGGCGGAAGTGCTGTCGGTGATCATCCAGGTAGTGTACTTCAAGAAGACAGGCGGTAAGCGCTTCTTCAGGATGGCGCCTATCCACCACCATTTCGAGCTCGGCGGCATGAGCGAGGTACAGGTAGTGCTCATGTTCTGGGGTTTCGCGCTGGCATGCTGCGTGCTGACGTGGTTTCTGATATAGGAATACAGGAGGCCTGTTATGGCAAATTTAGATAATGTAAAAAACAAGAGTGTGTTAGTTGTCGGATTTGGAAGATCTGGACAAGCAGCTGCAAAGGAGCTGGCCAGGGTCGGTGCTTTTGTTACGGTGCAGGATTCTGCCCCTGAGGAGAAGTTTGATCCTAATCTGCTCACCTGGTTCAGGGAAAGCGGCGTGGAGTTCGTCCTTGACTCCACGCCGTCTGATCTCGGGTCGTACGACATGGTCGTGCTGAGCCCCGGCGTGAGCCCGGAGCTGGGTTTTGTCCAGGAAGCGGTCGAGAAAGGAGCCGAGCTCACAGGAGAGCTTGAGATAGCATACCGCATCGGACATGGCAACTACGTCGCGATCACAGGTACGAACGGAAAGACGACTACCACGACTCTTGTAGGAGAAATATTCGAGAAGTCTGGAAGAAAGACTTATGTTGTGGGAAATATCGGGAAGGCCGTGATCTCAGTATCGGCGGAAAGTGAGGAGGATGACTGGCTCGTGACTGAGTGCAGCAGCTTCCAGCTCGAGACGACAAAGTACTTCAAGCCGGTCGTTTCGGCGATCCTTAATCTCACGCCTGACCACCTGAACCGCCACCACACGATGGAGGCTTACGGCGCGGCGAAGGCAAAGATCTTCGCGAACCAGACAGAGAACGGCTATCTCGTGATAAATGATGATGACGATTGGTGCAGGCATCTCGCAGAAGGTGCAAGAGCAAAAATCATACCGTTCAGCCTGAAGGAGAAGCCGGTCACTGGCGCGTATCTTGACGGCGATGTGCTCATGCTCGCGGACGAGCAGGGGAATAAACACGAGATCTGCAGAAGAGACGAGCTCAAGATAATAGGCGACCACAACGTGCAGAACGTGCTCGCTGCGGCAGCCATCTCATTCTTCGCAGGGATAGACATGGATACGATCTCTGCCGCGGTCAGGGCATTCCGCGGCGTGGAGCACAGGATCGAATACTGCGGCTCAGTTGATGGAGTTAAGTATTATAACGATTCCAAAGGAACCAATACAGACGCGACGATAACAGCGATCAAGGCGATCGGAAAAGACATTATCCTTATCGCCGGCGGAGACGCGAAGAAACAGGACTTTGCCCCGCTTGCAGAGATGCTTCCGGGAAGAGTGAAGAAGCTCATCCTCCTCGGACGCGACGCACATATGATACAGGAAGCCTGCGACAAGAAAGGCTACACCGATTACGTGTACTGCAAGGACATGAACGAGTGCGTGAGAAAAGCACACGAGTTCGCAGAAGAAGGCGACACAGTCCTTCTTTCACCAGCCTGCGCGAGCTGGGATATGTACGATAACTACGGG
>CAZBFD010000131.1:0-5103 GCA_964491055.1 uncultured Eubacterium sp. | reverse complement strand
CATATCTAAGAGACAATCTGGTTGCTCTGCCAATAGAGTATATTTAGAAAAGTTTGGACATGTTCCCGATGACAGGAGGGTTCTTCTGATATCAAAATGGACGTATCGAGCCATGTGGAGTGCGTAGTATTGATGTCACGGGTTGAGTAGGCCATTTAGATGTCAGAGTAATTTGGAGGAATGAAGAATGGCTTTTGATTATAAGAAGGAATATAAAGAGTTTTACATGCCTAAGGCCAAGCCGTCTATCGTGACGGTACCGAGCATGAACTATATCGCCGTTCGCGGTTCTGGTGATCCGAATCAAGAAGATGGGGAATATAAGCACGCTATTGAATTGCTGTATGGGATTGCATATACGATCAAAATGAGCAAGAAGAGCGATCGTCGGATAGAGGGATATTTCGATTATGTTGTTCCCCCGTTGGAAGGATTCTGGTGGCAGGATGGGATAGACGGAATCGACTATGCACATAAAGAAGATTTCCGTTGGATCTCTGTGATCCGCCTGCCGGACTTTGTTACAAGGGTAGACTTCGACTGGGCTGTAGAAGAGGCAACAAAGAAAAAGAAGCAGGATTTCTCAAAGGTTGAATTTCTTACTTATGACGAGGGATTGTGCGTCCAGTGCATGCATATCGGATCTTATGATGACGAGCCTGAGACTGTAGCACTGATGCATGACTATATGGAAGAGCAGGGCTATGTTCAGGATATCAACGAACAGAGACTACACCACGAGATCTATTTAAGTGACGCAAGGAAAGTCGCTCCGGAAAAACTGAAGACCGTGATTCGTCATCCAATAAAGGAACGAGAAGAAAGAGACTGAAAAATGTACTTACAGCCTGGATTCGCCATCTGTGAGGAATACAAAGCACTTTATCTGTGATAGTTTAATGGCATCACATAAGGAGGTGCACGGATATGGATCAATACAAAACCGGCCGGAAGGTAGAGACGATCAAAACCCTCAGGAGGTCGGTGCGATCGGAACTGCACTAGTGGCTGCGGCGGGTATCAAAGGAGTAGATGTGCTGGAACTTTCAAGCCAGCTTGTAAAAGTCACTCATACCTATATTCCTGATCCTGAGAAGAGAGATGTTTATGAGCGCAGCTACAAAGTGTTTAAAAAGCTTTACAAGTCAAATGCAGTGAACTTCAAAGAACTTAATTCTTGATATGGAGATAAACTGACAAATGGAGACAAGATTTAAAAAGAAATCGTAGATCATAGACATTGGTATCACAACGGTGTCAGTAGTACTTTCAGTGGGCACTATGCTCTATGGAGTCAGCCATTTCGGACTAGGCGAGGCATGGCCCGAAATGGTGCTTAACCTGTTTTACATCGCTTGTGTGGTAATGATGGCGATGTACTTCTTCAAGAGCCTAGACAGCATGCGTTTCAATTATTGTAGTTCGGTATGCGTAGGCATAACTGTACTCCTGCGTGACATTCTTTTTCCGCCACCGTTGGAGAGTTACCCCATTCATTTAGTCTGCCTTACTCTTGCGGTCCTGCTGCTCCTCATGCTCACCTTCTTCTATGCCCGCAAAGACTGGAAGAGATACACCAACCTACCATCATCTACGGACTAGTGGTCTGTTTCGTATCAGAAAAGGAAGCACAGTCGAACAGGTAAGGATCACTATAAAGAAAATGACATCAGTTTGCCCTCTTGCAATTTGTAGAGCAATAAAAGATAATAGAATCAAATACATACCGATCAATAAAGAAAGGAGATGCGATGTTTCCGCTTCTGGAAACATCAAAAAGAATGACTATGGTCGAATTAAGTAAAGAAAGAATTGAGCAGATCCTGCACGAAGAGACAGCGAAAAACGAAGAATTAAACACGATTCTTCGCAGTCTTTACACCAGATATATGCACCTGTATGAGAATTACTTTGCAGACATAGATGCTCTGGACGATGATAAGATCGCTGAGCTGAGAGATTATTATGAGGAGACTAAAAGCCTGTTAAAGTATTATTATATGGATATACCTCAGGATATTTGCACACAAATCGAAGAATTCAATAAAGAGTATACTGACAAGCTGCTTGGTCCCGGATGGCATGGATATTTATTTCGCAACTATGAGGAGTTCAGAGAAAACAGCAAAGATGTGGAAAAAAGTGAGGAGCTTTTTAAGACGGAGTTTTCGGAACAGATCTTGACGTATTTCTATGATGAGATGAGTGAGATTTTCAGAGATGGTTTCAATACGGGCAGTAAACAAGTCGAAGAAACAAGAGGCTGGCTTGCAGGATTGTTGTCCGGATTAGGATCTGATAAGTGATTTTTCTTTCCGGATGTGAATATCAAAGAAAAATATGTCAAATCATAAGTTGGTAAAGAGAGCGCTTAAGAGTGCTCTCTTTTATCGAAGTGAGGACACTGGTTTAATATGGCCAATACAATAACCTGCATCAGAATCATTTGCAGTATAGTTTTGCTGTTCTGCCCTGTTTTTTCACCAGCGTTCTATGCCTTGTATATCACTGCCGGGGTCAGCGACATAGTAGATGGGGCAGTTGCGCGGGAAACGGATACCGTCAGCGAGTTCGGCTCGAGGCTGGATACAGCTGCAGATATCGTATTCGTAGCGGTGTGCCTGATTAAACTGCTGCCTGTACTGCATATGCCGATATGGCTTTACATATGGGTCGCAGTCATAGCCTTTATTAAGGTGGCGAATATCGCAGCAGGATATATCCGACAGAAAGAGTTCATATCTGTGCATTCTATAATAAACAAGGTAACCGGAGGGCTGCTGTTCTTTTTTCCGCTGACACTGTCATTCATAGATTTGAGGTACAGCGCATTTGTTATCTGTGTAATCGCAACGGCAGCTGCAATCAATGAGGGCTATATCGTTAGTCAAAACTGTGTTATGGATAAATAAGGACGTAATGTGCTTTGCGGAGATAGTTCACAACAGTTATTGATATAAAGTGAATAAAGAAAGGGATCAAAATGATCAGATTTGAGGAAATCACAAACAAGAATATATGGAAGGTATGTCTTCTGGAGCCTTTTGAGGAACAGAAGGATTTTGTTGCAGAGAACATACAGAGTCTGGCTGAAGCGTATGCCACAAGGAATGAGGGGAATAATGCCTTGCCGCTCGCAGTGTACAATGATGACACTCTGATCGGGTTTGTCATGATCGGCAAGGGGACTGTGGGCAATGAGATCGTTGCAGTATATGAACTGTAGATGTGCATAGAGGGATACATAATGAAAAAGGTTTTAGCGATCACACTGACACTGTTGCTTACAATTACAGTGCTTGCATCTTCAGGAACAGGATCCTTTGCAGCCAGTAAGCCTGGTAAAGTTACAGGCGTGTCTGCAAAGGCAGCATCATCCAGTTCTGTTACTCTGAAATGGAAGAAAGCAAAGGGCGCAAAAGGATATCAGATCTATAAGGTCACGAACAATGGCAGCAAGAAAATTGCCACAGTTAAAGGTGCTTCAAAGAAAACATATACTGTAAAAAAGCTGAAGAGTAATACCAGGTACCGCTTCAAGATAAGAGCGTTTAATAAAAAGAAAAAGTATGGTAAATTCAGCAAGACAGTCTCTGTACGTCTGCCTAAGAAAACGACCGTGCTGTTGATCCTCGACGGTTTCGGCCTGAGTGAGCAAAAAGAACATAATGCCATCGCGCTTGCGGATACGCCGGTGCTGGACAAACTGATGAAGGAATGCCCCTTTGTAAATGGCAATGCCAGCGGTCTGGCAGTAGGCCTTCCGGAAGGACAGATGGGAAGTTCTGAGGTGGGTCACCTGAACATAGGTGCCGGCCGTATCGTCTACCAGGATCTGTTGAGGATCTCAAAATCGATCGAGGACAGTGATTTCTTTCAGAATGAGTCGCTTCTGAAGGCGGTGAATAATGCGAAGGAGAAGGGAACGAGCCTGCATATATACGGCCTGCTCTCTGATGGCGGCGTGCACAGCCATAACTCACACCTCTATGCCCTCCTGGAACTGGCGAGGCGCTGCGATCTTAAAAATGTCTACGTACATTGCTTTCTGGATGGAAGGGATACGCCACCGGAATCCGGAAAAGGTTATATTCAGGAATTGCAGGATGAGATGGACAGGATCGGCTGCGGCAGGATCGCCACGGTGGGAGGCCGATATTATGCTATGGACAGGGATACCAATTGGGACCGCATTGAAAAGGCTTATCGTGCCATGACACTCGGTGAAGGCGAGACAGCAGATTCCGCTGTGGAAGCTGTGACGCAGTCCTATGAAAAAGGTGTGACAGATGAGTTCGTCCTGCCTACGGTGGTGATGCAGGACGGCGCTCCGGTAGCCACGATTAATGACGGGGATTCCATCATTTTCTTCAATTTCAGATCAGATCGTGCCAAAGAGATCACTCGTACATTCTGCTGTGAGGACTTTGACGCCTTCAACAGGGGCCCCCGTAAGCAAGTGTCTTATGTTTGCTTTACGGAGTATGATCCGGCTATCCCCAACAAGGAAGTAGCTTTTGAAAAGATTGAACTTACCAATACTTTTGGTGAATGGATCGCCGCCAACGGTATGAAGCAGGCCAGGATCGCTGAAACTGAGAAATATGCGCATGTGACTTCCTTCTTCAACGGCGGCGTGGAAGTACAATTCAAAGGAGAGGATCGGTTCCTGATCCCTTCACCAAAAGTGGCGACTTATGATCTGCAGCCGGAGATGAGTGTTAATGCGGTATGTGATACCATGGTCGAAAAAATCAGCTCCGGGAAGTATGAAGTGATCATCGCAAATTTTGCCAACTCAGATATGGTTGGTCACACTGGTGTAGAGACGGCCGCCATTGAGGCCGTCGAATCAATCGACAAGTGCATTGGACGGGTGGTGAAGACTGTCGAAGAAACGGATGGCCAGCTCTTCATCTGTGCAGACCATGGCAATTCTGAGAAGATGGTGGACTATGAGACGGGAGAACCCTGGACGGCTCATACCACCAATCCAGTTCCATTTATTCTGGTAAATTATGATCCGGCCTATACACTGAGAGAAGGGGGCTGCCTGGCTGACATTGCCCCTACGCTGATCGAGATGATGGGTATGAAGAAACC
>CAZBFD010000130.1:0-5104 GCA_964491055.1 uncultured Eubacterium sp. | reverse complement strand
CCTGCAAGAGATTGCATCTGACAGGATCAGGAAAGATCCAGAGACATAAGGCATATAAGAGTCATAAGCTTACCAGTAAAACTGCAAAGAGGAAAAGAGGTCTGCGTAAGGCTACGGTCCTCACAAGTGCGGATCAGAAGAGAATGCTCAGATCAATGGCTAAGTAATTTGTAGGAGGTAGGAAAAATGGCAAGAGTTAAAAAGGGTGTCAACGCTCATAAGAGACATAGGAAGATTTTAAAGCAGGCTAAGGGATTCTTTGGCCAGAGACGCAAGAACTACAGAACAGCTTCTCCTGCAGTGAAGAGAGCCATGGCTTATGCATTCGCAGGCAGGAAGAACAAGAAGAGAGAGTACAGAAGACTCTGGATCGCACGTATCAACGCAGCAGCCAGAATGAACGAGATCAGCTACAGCCGCCTGATGGACGGACTGAAGAAAGCCGGAATCGAGATCAACAGGAAGATGCTCTCAGAGCTCGCTATCAGCGATCCTGCAGGCTTCACAGCACTCTGCGAGAAGGCAAAGGCAGCCCTCGCATAGTATCATCAAAATCTTACTGGTACATCAAAACCGCCCGGAGTAATGCGGCGCCAGGCGGTTTTTTCGTGGTGATGGGGTTGTCAATGGGGACGGTTCCCCACAGGGCGCCTGTGCTACGCACAGGTGTTTTTGACAACCTATTTTATGATTTTCTTGTCATGTCTGACAGGTAGTCTGAAAGTCCTGATACTATCTGGTTCTTTCCGCTCTTTGCGAGCTTTGAGAGGACCAGGAGGAGTGTCGCGCGCTGGCGCGGCGGGACGTTTATCATGCTCTTGTAGAAAGCTTTGTATGAGCGCATCGGGTCATCGGTGAACTCGGCTATCGTCTTGGCGCCGGAGGCAGAGATCGCACCGAACAGTACTTCTATGAATACTTTTTTGCTGTCTGTGTCTAGCGTATCGATCCAGTCGTCAATGGTCTTGTCGACGAATTTACTCATGCTGGAGCGCTTTTTCGCGCGGAGTATCCTGTTACGCCTGATCATCCAGGTGTAAGGGCTGTGCTGTGATACACCGATAGTGCTGCTTTTGATTATTATCGGTTCTGTCCCGGAGTCGAGAAGGATACCGACGATGGAATCCTCCGGCATGAATTTGATGATCCTCGGGAGTATGTGCTTGTATTCTTCGGAACCGGTTATCGTGCGGAGGAATCCCGGGCCGTCGTTAGTGTAGACCTCCTTGATCCTGTCCCGGATATCAGGGCTGCAGTACATGGCGCCGTATACGGCGAGATTCCCTCCCTTGGAATGGCCGCCGACACGTATGAACTGGCTCGTCCCGGAAAAGATACGGTTAAGGTAGTCTACTGCGAGCTGCTGCCCGCGCGTCATTGCCATATAGCTCAAGTTGAAGTCTTCATGCCAGCCTGTGATGGTGTTGTCAGTCCCGCGGAAAGCTGTGTAGCATGTGCCGTCCTCGAGCAGGAATGTCATCGCGGCGAACTGGCACTGGTCATTGTTATTGAACTCTTCAGAAAACGAGCATGCTCGCACATTCCTGTATCTTCCGGTCTCGGAAATCTTTTTAAGAAGCAGCGGCGCGTATTTAAGAGTCGGGTTCTTCGTATTGAAGTCTGCTACGGTATATTTATTCCAGAATGCGATGTTAAGCGAGTACAAGGTGATCGAGCCGATCTCCGGAATCAGGTCGATGAACGGAGCGTACACGAGCGCGGAAAGAAGCAGGTTGTCAGCCTCATTGAACGGGTCGACAGACATTGGTATGTCGCCGCGCCAGTTCACATAATCGAAGAGATTTCCTTCTCTTTCCTCAGCTTCAGCGATCGGATCATTCTTTTTCTTCTGGCTTTCGTCCATAGCAGCAGTATGCGCCGGCACTTTCTTTTCAATAACAGGTAAAACCATTTCTGTCTCCTCTTGTCTTTCTGTTACTATTCTATTTCTTCAGCAGGCAAAAATCAACTGCGCCGGCTGTTGCAAACGTATGTTCTTGAGATGTATAATAGTAACATGTAATGATCAGCTTTCAGAGGTGTGATTATATGCAGCGCTATTATATCTGCATCGACCTAAAATCGTTCTATGCGTCAGTGGAATGCGCCGAGCGCGGGCTCGACCCGATGTCCACCAATCTTGTCGTGGCGGATCCGTCACGGAGCGACAAGACGATATGCCTTGCGGTGTCGCCGTCCATGAAAGCGCTCGGAGTCCGCAACAGGTGCAGGGTGTTCGAGATCCCGAAGTCGATCAAATACATCATGGCAGTCCCGCGCATGCAGAAGTACATCGACTACGCGGCCGAGATATACGGCATATATCTAAGGTACATAGCGCCTGATGACATCCATGTCTATTCGATCGACGAGTCTTTCATCGATGTCACGCCGTACCTTAAGAAGTACAAGAAGACGCCGAAAGAGATGGCAGAGTGGTTCATGAAGCTTATCTGGGATGAGGTAGGGATCCGTGCGACCGCGGGAGTCGGCACCAACCTATACCTTACAAAGATCGCGCTCGACATAATATCAAAGCACGCTCCGGACTTCATCGGTGTGCTCGACGAGGAATCATACCGTAAAGAGCTCTGGGACCACCAGCCGCTTACGGATTTCTGGCGGATCGGGCCGGGAACTGCGAGGACTCTCTCGACACTCGGGATATTCACGATGCGGCAGATCGCGATGTTCGATGAGGACGTGCTGTACCGGAAGTTCGGGATCGACGCAGAGCTTTTGATCGATCATGCCTGGGGACGCGAAACTACCACGATGGCCGACATCAAAAACTACAAGTCCGAGACGAAGAGCATCTCGCAGGGGCAGGTCCTCATGCGCGACTACTCATTTGAAGAGGGGAGGGTCGTCATACGCGAGATGACAGAGCAGCTCGCGCTCGACCTTGTCGCAAAGAAGCTGCTCACACAATCTATAACGATACTTGCAGGGTATTCCAATTCACTTCATCTCCCTATGGCTTCAGGGACAGCGTCAGTCGTGGAGCCAACAGACTCGGCGAGCATGCTCGCGAAGGCAGTACTTGATAAGTATGATGATATAGTCGACAGAAACATTCCGATAAGGCGGTTCTTCGTGTACTGTAATAACGTGATCCCGAATACCGGTGAGCGGCAGATCTCATTCTTTGACGCCGCCGGGCAGGACGAGCGGGAAACAGACAGCAGGATCGAGAACACGATGGTAGACATAAAGAAGAAATTCGGAAAGAACGCCATATTCAAGAGCGCGGACCTCCAGGACTGCGCGACCCAGCTCGAGCGGAACGAGCAGATCGGCGGACACAAGAGCGGAAAGAAAGAATAGCAATGGCAAAGAAAGAACATGCGCACATGCCTCCTTCGCAGAGGGCCAAGCAGTTCCTGCCGTTTGACGCGGTGGCAGGCTTAAGAGAGGCTCTCAAGATAAAGGAAGAAGAGATGAAGGTTTTTTATCAGACTGCTTTCACTGAGAAAACAGACGAAGATAAAGAACAGGAATATTTGAGTGATGAAGAGGACAAAATGGGTATATAATAGTTAAAGTGACATAAGAAGGAGGACTATATGGAGAACAAATCAATCTGGAATAAATATACTGATAAGCAGCTTGACGAGCTGGAGGATCTGAATAAAGGATACATAGATTTCCTGAGCGAATGCAAGACAGAGCGTGAGTGTGTTGACAGGATCGCGGCCGACGCTGAAGCGGCCGGCTACAGAAACATGGACGACCTTATCAAGAATAACACGAAGCTCAGTGCGGGTGACAAGGTGTACCGCGTGAACATGGGGAAGTCGGTCCTCCTCTTCAATATCGGCGAGGATCCGATCCAGGACGGGATGAACATCCTTGGCGCGCACATAGACTCACCGAGGATGGACGTAAAGTCGAACCCGCTTTATGAAGACACTGACATCGCGTATTTGGACACGCACTACTACGGCGGGATCAAGAAGTATCTGTATGTTACGATCCCTCTTGCACTCCACGGCGTGTTCGCCAAAAAAGACGGGACAGTCGTCAAGGTCGCGGTCGGCGAGGACCCGGGCGATCCGGTGTTCTTCATCTCAGACATCCTGATCCATCTTGCGGGCGACCAGCTGAAGAAGAACGCAAGGCAGGTCGTTGAAGGCGAGGCGCTTGACCTTGTCATCGGGAACAGGCCGATCAAAATCTCCGGCGATGATAAGAATGATAAGTCTGAAAGCAAGGAGAAAGCTGATGCGAAGGACCTGGTGAAGCAGTTCGCGCTGAAGCTCCTCAAGGATAAATACGGAGTAGAGGAAGAAGACTTCCTGTCAGCTGAGCTCGAGGTCGTCCCTGCGGGACGCGCGAGAGAAGCAGGATTTGACAGGAGCATGATCCTTTCATACGGCCAGGATGACAGGGTGTGCGCATATACTTCATACCAGGCGATGCTGGAAGTTAAGAAGGTAAAGAGAACGGCATGCTGCATACTTGTCGATAAAGAAGAGATAGGTAGCATCGGCGCCACAGGAATGGAGTCAAAGTTCTTTGAGAATACAGTTGCCGAGCTCGTCGCGCTGATGGGGCAGGATGAGAGCTCGCTCACGCTTAGGAGAGCACTTGCGAACTCGACCATGATCTCTTCAGATGTTACCGCTGCGTTCGATCCGCTGTATCCGTCCAGCTTCGAGAAAAAGAACGCATCATTCTTGGGAAGAGGAATGGCATTCAGCAAATTCACAGGAGCAGGCGGGAAATACGATTCCAACGACGCAAATGCTGAATACATCGCAGCCCTAAGGAAGATATTCGACGAGGAAGACATCACATGCCAGATGGCAGAGCTCGGAAAAGTCGATGCAGGCGGTGGCGGAACCATCGCTTACATCCTTGCACTCTATGACATGAACGTTATCGATTCCGGAGTCCCTGTACTCAGCATGCATTCACCTTGGGAAGCGACAAGCAAAGCAGACGTCTACGAGACATGCAGAGGCTACGTTGCATTCCTCACTAAAGCAGACAGGATCTGATGGTGACATAAAAGGACCGCGGCATTTCCGCCGCGGTCCTTTTTGGTTGTTAGTATGGTAATGTAATAATAAACTATTCGATGAATTCGCCGCCCTTGATG
>CAZBFD010000129.1:0-5115 GCA_964491055.1 uncultured Eubacterium sp. | reverse complement strand
AGGACATCGAGAGATACAGAAGTCTTATTCAGAGACTGGGACTCAGAAAGTAGTAAATAGGATCTGGCGGGCACCCTTTACAGGCCCCGCCGATTTTATTGTATATGAGAGCGCGACGGGCAGACTGGGTCGGTGATCCGGACGATCGGAGAGCAGGACCGGTATCAAAATCTCGTTAGTGCTCCAGCAACCGGAGACGCCGCGTGTTTGCCGAAACACGCATAATGCGCTCCAAAGAACGATATTTCACAGGAAGGAGTTGTGAAACAGTAATGGCAAGGTATACAGATTACAGAACTTTTAAGACCGCTATCGGCGGCAGGCTGCTCCAGCTTGAGATCGGCAAGGTCTGTGAGCAGGCAAACGGACAGGTAATGGTAAGATATGGTGACTCGGTCGTGAACTGCACGGTCTGTGCTTCACCGGAGCCGAGACAGGACGCTGACTTCCTGCCGCTGTCATGTGATTATGAAGAGAAGATGTACGCCATCGGAAAGATCCCTGGCGGATTCATCAAAAGAGAGGGAAGACCGAGCGAAAGAGCTATCCTCTGCTCAAGGCTCATGGACAGGCCGCTCCGCCCGCTGTTCCCGAAGGGGTACTATCATGACGTAGTCGTGGTAGCTACAGTTATGTCAGTTGACCCTGACTGCGAGACGGACATCATGGCAATGATCGGTTCTTCAGTCGCGCTTGCGATCTCCGACATTCCATGGGACGGACCTACAGGATCAGTAAGAGTAGGGCGTGTCGACGGCGAGTTCGTCATCAACCCGACGCTTGCCCAGAGAGAAGTGTCAGACATCAACCTCACAGTCGCAGGCACAAAAGAGGCCATCATGATGGTCGAAGCCGGCGCTCAGGAAGTTCCTGAGGAAGTGATGCTCGACGCTATCTTCTTCGGTCATGAAGAAATCAAAAAGATCGTTGAGTTCATCGACGAAGTCGTAGCTGAAGTAGGTAAAGAGAAGAAGCAGGAAGAGCTCTACAAAGTACCTGACGAGATCGACCAGGCAGTCAGAGAATATGCTACAGACAAGATGAAGGCTGCAGTCAGAAACTCCGACAAGATCACGAGACTCGAGAACATGGATGCTGTCGAGAAAGAGACACAGGAGCACTTCGCTGAAGAGTTCCCTGAAAGCGAGAAGGACATCGCGGCCGTGCTCTACAACATCACGAAGGAAAGCGTAAGGGCATCGATACTGGATGACGGCGTAAGGCCGGACGACAGAAAGCTCGACGAGATCAGACCAGTATGGTGCGAGACCGGGGTGCTTCCGAGAGTCCACGGATCAGGGCTGTTCAAGAGGGGGCAGACTCAGGTAATGTCATCAGTCGCTCTTGCTCCTCTTTCTGAGAAGCAGAGGATCGACGGACTCACTGAGCAGACAGAGAAGAGATATATCCACCACTATAACTTCCCGGGCTACTGCACTGGAGAAGCAAAAGCTCCGAGATCACCAGGAAGAAGAGAGATCGGGCACGGTGCACTTGCCGAAAGGGCTTTGCTCCCTGTTATCCCGAGCGAAGAGGAATTCCCGTATGCGATCAGAGTCGTCTCTGAAGTGCTCTCATCTAACGGATCATCATCGATGGCCTCGACATGCGGATCATGCCTCGCTCTCATGGATGCAGGCGTTCCGATCAAGCGTCCGGTAGCCGGAATCGCGATGGGACTCATCGAGAGAGTCGAAGAGGACGGATCCAGCAAGATGGCGATCCTCTCGGACATCCAGGGAATGGAAGACTTCCTCGGCGACATGGACTTCAAGGTCACAGGTACTACTGAAGGCGTTACAGCGATGCAGATGGACATCAAAGTCCACGGCCTCTCTCGTGAGATCCTTCAGAAGGCGCTTAATCAGGCTCGTGAAGGCAGGATGCACATCATGAACATCATGCTCGAAGAGATCGCTGAACCAAGGCCGGAGCTCAGCAAGTGGGCGCCGCGCTGCATAGCGATGAGGATCGATCCTGACAAGGTAAGGATCGTTATCGGCCCTGGTGGAAAGACCATCAACAAGATCATCGAGGATACAGGTGTCGACATCGATATCTCCGAGGACGACCTTGGACTCGTTACGATCTACGCAGTCGATATGGACAGCGCAGCTGAGGCTAAGAGGCAGATCGAGCTTCTCACAGCTGAAGTAGAAGTCGGAAAGACATACATGGGCGAAGTAAAGCGCATCATGAACTTCGGAGCATTCATCGAGGTGCTTCCTGGAAAAGAAGGCCTGCTCCACATCTCAAAGATGGCAAAGCGCAGGATCGGCAAGGTCGAGGATGTCATGAACATCGGCGACAAGGTCGAGGTAAAGGTCTCCGAGATCGACAGCCAGGACAGGATCAACCTGGAGAGAACGCATCTGGATTAGGGTGCATGCTCGCATGGTATCAAGGCAGGAATAGAAATATCCCTGCTTTTTTGTATGCGGCATACCAGGGACAGGCCGCACTGGCTGTAATGCTGCAAGTATGGTATAGTGTATTCGACGAGGTAGGACAGATGGAATTTAATACATTTGGTGATAAAGACAATAAGTCTATGGTGCTCATACACGGGATGCTCACGCCGTGGCAGATCTGGGAGGACGCCGCAGAGTACTTCTCGGGTGAATATTATGTTGTGGTGCCGGAGCTGGATGCACATACCGAGGACAAGCAGACGAGATTTTGTTCGGTAGAAGATGAGGCGGATCAGGTTGCAGCTTATGCTCTGGAGAACCTTGGCGGAAAGATCGATGTCCTCTGCGGACTTTCGATGGGCGGAAAGATCGCTGCTGAGGTCGCGGGCATGCCGGACATTACTGTCGACTGCCTGGTGCTCGACGGGGCGCCGCTCACAGGCCTTCCGGGTATATTTGTTACATTCCTCAAACAGAGCTATACAAGCATTGTCAAGAAGTCGAGGATGAGAGATCCGAAGACACTTGAAAGCTGCAGGAAGACATTCCTGCCTGAGAGGTATATCGACAGCTTCCTTAAGATCGCAGACAACATGGACCAGGATTCGATAAAGGCTATAATCGACAGCGTGTTCAGCAGATATGAGATCCAGGAATACAGGCCTGACATGAAGATCATGTTCATGCACGGAACCAAGGGGAATGAGACCTTCTCCCAAAAAGCAGCAACCAAGATGAAAGAAGTGAACCCGCAGACAGAGATCCGGTGCTTCGAGGGGTATTCGCATGCTCAGCTCGCATGCTTTGAGATCGGTAAGTGGATAGACACAGTTGCTGAATTCATCGGGGAGTAACAAAGAACCAATATCTGGTGTTTGAGTTAATTTGCCACAGGGTATAAAGAAAGCAAATAACAGGAACAAAGGAGGACTATTATGGCTATATATGATTATAAAGTAAAGGCGCGTAAAGAAATGGATTTTGACCTGGCTGATCTTAAAGGCAAAGTGGTTCTGGTAGTAAATACCGCGACAGGATGCGGCTTCACGCCTCAGTATGAGGGACTGGAGAAGCTGTATGAGAAGTATCATGAGAAGGGACTGGAGATCCTGGATTTCCCTTGCAACCAGTTCGGACATCAGGCACCCGGGGATGAGGATGAGATCCACGAATTCTGCACGATGAAGTACCAGACGAGCTTTGACCAGCTTGCCAAGATCGACGTGAACGGCGAGGACGAGGAGCCGCTCTACACTTATCTCAAGGAGCAGCAGCCGGATGAGGAAGTCAAGGGCCTTAAGAACAAGGCTGCGATGAAGGCGATAGAGAAGATAAGTGCAACATGCAAAAAGCCCGGGGACATCAAATGGAACTTCACTAAGTTCCTTGTGGACCGTGAAGGTAATGTGGTAAAGCGCTTTCCTCCTACGAGCGACCCGCTCGAGTTCGAGGATGACATAGCGGCACTGATATAGGATCGGGTTAAGGTAAGACACATTGGCATAGTTATAGGATAGAGAAGGAGGAATTACAATGGCATTACAGAATCTGACTGAAGATACATTTGACGAAGCAGTGAAGAATGCTCCTGTTGCAATGGTAGACTTCTGGGCATCGTGGTGCGGCCCGTGCAAAATGATGGGACCTGTAGTCGATAAGCTTGCAGAAGAATACGACGGAAAGGCTTTGATAGCGAAAGTGAATGTGGATGATGAGATGGATCTCGCACAGAGATTCGGGATCATGAGCATCCCTACGATCATTTTCATGAAGAACGGTGAAGAGGTAGACCGTAAGGTCGGCTCTGTCTCAGCTGGTGAGCTTAAGAAAGTACTGGACGGTAACCTGAGCGAATAGCAGGAAAGTGCGACAGCTAGAGGTGAAAGGCCATGGATTATCAGGATATTAACGCGGAGACGATCGACCGCTGGATAGAAGAAGGCTGGGAGTGGGGCAGACCGGTCAGCCATGAGAAATATGCTGCTGCGGTAAATGGTGACTGGGATGTGCTGCTCACACCGACAAGAAAAGTACCGCACAGCTGGTTCGGCGACCTCAAAGGGAAGAAGATCCTTGGCCTTGCAAGCGGCGGCGGTCAGCAGATGCCGATATTCGCGGCGCTCGGGACTGAGTGCACGGTGCTGGACTATTCAGAGCGGCAGCTTGATAGCGAGCGGCTCGTCGCAGACCGTGAAGGCTATTCGATAGAGATTATCCGTGGCGATATGACAAAACCTCTTCCGTTCGATGATGGATCGTTTGACATTATCTTCAATCCGGTCTCGAACTGCTATGTGAAAGATGTCAGGCCGATATGGAAAGAATGCTGGCGCGTACTAAAGATAAACGGGGTTTTGTTGTCCGGTACAGATAACTACATCAATTACATCGTGGATAATGACGAGAAGATGATCGTGAACTCGCTCCCGTTCGACCCGCTTGAAAACCCGGAGCAGATGAAGCAGCTCCAGGACGAGGACGCCGGCGTGCAGTTCTCACATACACTGGAAGAACAGATCGGAGGCCAGCTTGAAGCCGGTTTCACTATCACAGACCTCTACGAGGATACGAACGGAGAGGGCCGGCTGCATGAGATGAACATTCCGACGTTCATAGCGATGCGGGCAGTGAAACTATAAGTCGATAAAAGGTGATTTGCAGGGGTGTTTGTTTTTCGACAAATTGTGATTTGTGCTGATGTCAT
>CAZBFD010000128.1:0-5179 GCA_964491055.1 uncultured Eubacterium sp. | reverse complement strand
AGTTCAAGAAGATCGCGGTGATCCCGCTTGCAATGGCGATAGTAGCTGGGGCAGGGATCCTGGGAGCTATCCTCGTTCAGAGTTATATCGTTTCGCCTGATGAGCTTAACAAGGAGTCAAAGTACCTCGAGCGTAACATCGAGTTCACACAGCACGCATACCAGCTGAAGGACGTTGACATCAAGCCTTTCAGCTCAGCGAACGACCTTGACGCCGAGGCGATAAATGAGAACAGCCAGACGATATCTAACGTAAGAATAAATGACTATGTTCCTGTAAATACATTTTATAACCAGACACAGAGCATCAGACAGTATTATACTTTTAATGACGTAGATGTAGACAGGTACATGATAGATAACGAGCTCACGCAGACATACCTCGGAGTCCGTGAGATCGACGACAGTAAGATAAGCAATACATGGCTCAACCGCCACATCAAGTACACACACGGCTACGGCATCACTCTGTCCAGGGTGGATACGGTAACAGCAAGCGGCCAGCCGGACGTGCTCATAAAGAACATACCGCCTGAGTCCTCGGTCGATTCGATCGATATCACTCAGCCGAGGGTCTATTTCGGGGAGCTTACTAACGACTATTCGCTCGTGAATACAAACGAGGATGAGTTCGATTACCCGGACGGCGATCAGAACCAGTACACGAGATATGACGGGAAAGCCGGAATAAAGCTTGGACTCTTCCAGCGTCTTGTTTTTGCCATAAGAGAGAAGAGCCTGAAGCTTCTCGTATCGACGAACATAAACAGCAAGTCAAGGATTTTGATCAACCGGAATGTCGTAAGGCGTGTCATGAAGATATTCCCTCACATAAAGTATGAGACTGACCCGTACTGCGTGACGGTGGACGGTAATCTCTACTGGATCGTTGACGCGTACACGACCAGCAGCCACTATCCGTACTCCGAGCCGTACACCGGACTGGTCGGCGGCGATAACTACGTGAAGAATTCGATCAAAGTCGTGGTCGACGCGTATAACGGCACGACAGATTTCTACATTGTAGATGAAAGCGATCCGATCGCGGCGACGCTGAAGAAAGTATATCCGAAGCTCTTTAAGGACGGAAGCGAGATGCCTGAAGAGCTGAAGGAGCATATAAGATACCCGGGCAACTTGTTCAGGATCCAGGCCCAGATCTACACGAGATACCACATGAACAACGTCAAGGTCTTCTACCAGCAGGAGGATATGTGGGACATCGCGCATGAGATCTACGGCACAGACGAGCAGGAGATGACGTCGAACTATTACATCGTCAAGCTCCCGGGTGAAAAAGAAGCAGAATTCATAAATGAGATCCCGTTCACACCGAAGTCGAAGCAGAACATGACGGCGCTCATGATCGCGAGAAACGACGGCGAGGACTATGGGAAGCTCGTCCTGTACACATTCCCTAAGAGCAAGACGGTCTACGGGCCGATGCAGGTCGAGGCACAGATCGACCAGAACACGGAGATCTCTCAGGACTTCTCCCTGTGGAGCCAGTCGGGGTCCAAGTACAGCCGCGGCAACATGTTCGTGGTCCCGGTGAACGACTCGCTCCTGTACATCGAGCCGGTCTACCTCGAAGCGGCCAACTCGGCGATCCCGGAGGTCAAGCGCGTCATCGTGATGTATAACGACAAGATCGCATACGAGCCTAAGCTCGGCGACTGCCTGGAGGAGCTGTTCGGCGTCTCAGGCGGTACGGTCACCAGCCAGACCGCGAAGAAAGATCAGAACCCGGCCGGCGCATCCGGAGAGGACGTGCAGGATGGAGATAAAGATACAGAGAAAAAAGACAAAGGATCCGGCGCAGGCGACCTGGACAGCATGACCCAGGAAGAACTCGCCAAAGCCGCGCAGGAAGCATACGACAACGCACAGGAAGCACTGAAAGACGGCGACTGGGCAGAATACGGCGAGTACATGGACGAGCTGGAAACATATCTGGACAAGCTTGCAGAATAATGTGTTTTTGGGGACGGTTCTCAAAAACACATTCAGAATAGGAGAAGCACATGCTGGATTTTGATTTTGATAAGATGCTGTTCACGATACCTAAGGAGCAGCACGACCCGGCGACTTTGAGGAAGCTGCTGGACGAGCACAAGGAGGTCCATTTCGTGTCGTTCGTCGGCATCGACATCGCTGGGCACGATACGGATGAGAAGATCCCGATCAAGCTGTTCATGAACAATATGGAGAGCATGCTCGCGCACGGGGTGCAGACTGACGGATCGTCTGTAGCGCTGCCGAAGATCGCGGACCTCGGGAACGCAAAGGTGGATATCATCCCGGACCCTGACGTGAACTGGTATGTGGACTACAACTACCAGTACATAGGGTGGCATACGAAGCTTCCGGTCGGGACGCTCCGGATCCCGTCGTTCCTTGTGCATAACGACGCGTTTGAGTGCGGGTCCAGGGCGACCTTAAGGAACGCGGTAAGATACTTCAAGGAAGAGATAATGAAGGAGCTCCGCGAGCACCCGTATGTGTTTGAGAATATAAACGGCGTGGACTCAGTGGACGAGATAGAAGAGCTTGTCGTGACTTCAGCGACAGAGCTTGAGTTCTGGGTAAGGACGCCTGATGAAAAGGGCGACAGGGAACAGCTCTTCACAGCGCAGATGCTGAAAGAACAGTACTGGAAGAGGACTTACGGCGACGTGAGGACGGCGCTTGAAGAAACTCTTGTCATGCTGGACAAATACGGGCTCGATATCGAGATGGGCCATAAGGAAGTCGGCGGCGTCCAGGCGAAGATGAAGAACAGCGGCCATTACGACCACGTGATGGAGCAGCTCGAGATCGACTGGAAGTACGCGGACGCGCTGCAGGCGGCGGATAATGAGAGACATATCAAATATGTCATAAGGGATCTGTTCACACAGCACGGACTGGACGTCACGTTCATGGCAAAGCCGTTCCCGGATGTTGCGGGATCAGGGGAGCACACCCATATCGGTCTTGCGGCAAAGCTCAAGAACGGGAAGATGGCGAATCTGTTCACTCCGGCTGATATGAAAAAGGACTTCCTGAGTCCGCTCGGATTCGGGGCTCTTATGGGCCTTCTGAAGAACTACGAGGTCATAAATCCGTTCATCAGCTCATCCAACGATTCAATGAACAGGCTGAAGCCGGGCTACGAAGCGCCGGTATGCATCGTGACTTCGCTCGGGCGCGCTGTAGACAAGCCGTCACGTAACAGGACGGTGCTGGTTGGGCTCGTGAGAGATGTGAACGACCCGATGGCGACAAGGTTCGAGCTCAGGGCTCCTAACCCGAAGAGCAACACCTATCTTGTGCTTGCGACTGCTTATGTAGCGATAATAGATGGTATAAGAGCGGTGCTCGCAAACGAGAAGACTTCTGCAGAGCTTGAAAAGTCGCTTTCTAAGAAGTACGGCGAGGACGATTTCTACCTCGACACCGACCGCGAGTACAGAAGCGAGGAGGACGTATTTACAGACTATACGGAGGAAGAACGCGAGAAGCTGTTCGGAAGAGCGCCTGGCACAGTCTGGGAGAATCTCAAGGCATTCGAGAAGTATCCTGAGAAGGCAAGGATCTTTGAGGAGAGCAAAGTCATACCGATGAAGATCCTCGAGTCGTTCCGCGCGCAGACAGTAGAGCAGTGGGCGACCGAGATCTATAACAGGCTCGTTCCCGAGACGATGGACTTCATACGCACCTGCGTCAAGCTCCACGACGTGAAGGACTTTAACGACGTCGACGTGCAGAACTGGCTCGAGATCGAGCGCCTCAAGCGGGCACTCGGCCAGAACACACTCGAGCAGGAGTGCCTTCTCACACAGATCAAGCGGGCTCTCGACGACGGACGCTACGACGACGCGTCAGACCTCCAGCTCGAGATCAAAGACCGCAAGGAAGAGTTAATGAACAGATATGCAGAATACCAGAAAAATCTGCTGATATAAAATAAAAAGAAAAGAGGAGAATGACATGCTGGACATCAAGCGAATCAGAGAAGATTATGACCATGTAAAGGAAAGAGTCGAGTTCCGCGGACACGGGAGCTTCGGCATCGAGAATGTCAAGAAGTACGACGAGGAGCGCCGTGAGCTTCTGGCTGAGGTGGAACAGAAGAGAAGCCGCCAGAACGCTGTGTCACGTGAGATTCCGAAGCTGAAGAAAGAGGGCAAGGACACGACAGCGATCATGGCTGAGATGAAAGAGCTCTCAGCTGAGATCAAGGATGAGAGCGCTAAGCTCGCTGAAGTTGAGCAGAACCTCCGCGATGCTCTTCTTGGTGTTCCTAATACGCCGGCTGATGACGTCCAGTTTGGTGAAGATGATACAGCAAACGTAGAGATCAGGAAATGCGGCGAGCCAACGAAGTTTGATTTTGAGCCGAAGGCACACTGGGACATCGGGACAGACCTCGACATACTGGATTTTGATCGTGCCGCGAAGATCGCCGGAGCGAGATTCACCGTCTACAAGGGACTCGGCGCGAGACTTGAGAGAGCGATCGCAAACTTCATGCTCGATCTCCACACGATCGAGCAGGACTACACCGAGATCCTGCCGCCGTTCATGGTGAACAGGGCCGCAATGACAGGGACAGGACAGCTCCCGAAGTTTGAAGAGGATATGTTCTATGTTCCGCAGAAGGATTTCTTCCTTGTACCAACAGCAGAGGTGCCTGTGACGAACCTGCATGACGACGAGATCATCGACGAGTCCAAGCTCCCGATCCACTACACAGCATACACACCATGCTTCAGGGCTGAAGCCGGATCCGCCGGCCGCGACACAAGGGGCATCATCCGCCAGCATCAGTTCAACAAAGTCGAGCTGGTCAAATTCACGAAGCCTGAGGATTCATGGGATGAGCTCGAGAAACTCACGAACGACGCTGAAGAAGTCCTGAAGAGGCTCGGCCTCCCGTACCACGTAGTAAGGCTGTCTTCCGGAGACCTCGGATTCTCAGCTGCCCTGACATACGACCTTGAAGTCTGGATGCCTAGCTATGGAAGATATGTGGAGATCTCCTCATGCTCAAACTACCTCGACTATCAGGCAAGAAGAGCCAATATCAGGTTCAGGAGAGCAGGCGGAAAGCCAGAGTTCGTCCACACACTTAACGGATCCGGCCTTGCGATCGGAAGAACGACCGCGGCAGTACTGGAAAACTACCAGCAGGCTGA
>CAZBFD010000127.1:0-5182 GCA_964491055.1 uncultured Eubacterium sp. | reverse complement strand
TACTGTCAAGTACAGCAAGAACATCTGCATCAGTCTGCTTATTGAGCTTCAGCAGTACAGATTGTGTATGCGCCTTGTCATATCTTGCATTTGCCTGCTTTTTTGCATCAGTTACCATGTCTGTTTCTCCAATACAGGTATATACTTGCATTACAAGTATATACCTGTACAGCCTAAATGTCTACCTTTTATTTCTCCGTCTTCTTTCCATGCCGGCACTTCCTACTCTCACCACACGTACGGCACGAGCCGGTACTTCACCTTCTCCATGTATTCCTTATATCCGTCCAGCCCGTCCATCAGCACGCGCTCCTCATCCAGCGTCCTCTTCACGATGATCGGTATGTACGCGAGCATGATGACGAGCGACCCGGGCGAATCCAGTATCAAAGCCATCGACAGGAAGAGCACGATCGTCGCTGCGTACATCGGATGCCTCACGATCCCGTACAGCCCCGTATCCACGACCTTCTGGTTCTCCTGGATCTCGACCGTCCGGGACAGATACGCATTCTCCCTGAGCACCTCGGCGTAGACCATATAGCTCACCACGAACAAAACCTCCCCGGCAGCTACCACTCCTCCCGGGAATCTCATCCACCCGAACCTGTGGTTGAGTCCCGCCAGCACAAAAGCCGCGACGAACATCAGCGCGCTCGCCCCAATCACTTCCTTCTGAGCACCACGCTGCTCCTTCGCTTTCAGCCTGCTCCTTAATAGATCCGGCGCCCTGAAGTACATGATGAAGCCCACGATAACCATCGGAACAAAGAGCAGCCCCATGAGCAGCCACCCGTTCTTCCAAGCGAAGTCCCCCGCCGGGATAAAGAGCAGAGCACCGACAATGAGGATGCCGGCGGAGACCTTTATTAATGCTTTAGATAGCAGTCCATCTTTCATATGATTTTCAAATAAACACAGTAGTACTACTCAAGTATTATCTTTTACTGTATATCATCCTCTTGTTTATGTGCTTTATATTCTTTAACCTTATCTGCTACTTTCTCTGATGGCATCGACTCATATGAATAGGTAGGATTAAACTGCACAATTTTTCCTTTATCTTCCTGTACATTCATATCTTCATTATCAGTCCAAAGTTCGCACTGTGTCATTACTGTCTCCAACGCATCTTCCATGCCTTCTGGTGGATATTTGTACTTCTTTAGCAACCGTTTTACGAGCATTCGCATTCTGGCACGAGCAGCATTTTGCTTTTGCCAATCAATCGTTTTATTCCTGCGTAGTGTTTCAGTTAATTCTTTAGTCATAGCAACTAATTCATCATTCTGATAAAAGTCTTTTATTGCCTGTGGCTTGGTAAGCGCATCATAAAATGCTAATTCTTCTTCAGTCAGCCCCAATTTGTTGCCTTTCTCAGCTCCTTCTTGAATCTCTTTAGCTAACCTCAGCAATTCTTCAATCACTTGTTGATTTGTTATCATACCATTAATGTAACTATTCATTGTGCGCTGAAGAATCTCGCTGAATTTTTCAGATTTTACGACGTTGATTCTCTTATAAACCGATATCTGTTCAGCAAGCAGTTTTTTCAACATCTCGACCGCTATGTTCTTTTCCTTTAATTTTGCAATCTCTTCCAGGAATTGTGGATCAAATAACGAAAAATCTTGTCCTTCAGTTGTAAATAGATTTATAACTCCATCACTTTTTATACTTTGCTTAAGCAAATCATTAATTTGATCATTGATTTCTTTCAGAGACAGTTTCCCACTTCCGCCACCTATTATAATTCTGCTAGCCATTACTCTGACAGCTTCGAAGAATGCAGCTTTAGTTCTTTCATCTTGTGTCGTAAGCGATGCACATAACGATAATGCCTGATGCAATAAATACGATTCTTTTATATATGCATCCAGTATTTTCTTTTTGTCAGGAGCAGCAATATAGTTTACCGCGCCGGTAATGGCTTTGGCTTTCTCCAGATCAGTACCAGTCATGAACATATGATAGTCGTATCCACTTAACAGATCCTCGCAGACTTCAAGTTTTTCCTGGAATTTCGGGTATGCCATCTTTGCAACATCGGTATCGCCATATTTCTTTCTATCCCGAACGGTGTAGTCTTTCATTGCTTGCTTCAATGCTGAAGCAATACCAACATAATCAACTATGAGTCCACCTTCTTTATCTTCGAAAACACGATTGACTCTAGCTATCGCCTGCATAAGATTGTGCCCGGTCATTGGCTTATATACATACATAGTAGCTAGCGAAGGAACATCAAATCCAGTAAGCCACATATCTACAACTATAACTATTTTTAAAGGACTATTGTTATCCTTGAATTTCTTAGCTAATTCTTCTTTATGACGCTTGTTCCCAATTATTTGATGCCAATCTTCCGGGTCCTGATTGTTTTCAGTCATTACTACAGCTATTTTCTCATCCCATTCAGGACGAAGTTCCATAATACGATTATATATTTGCATTGCTATGCCACGAGAATAAGCAACTATCATAGCCTTGCCTGTGAGTATATTAGCCCGATAGTTTTCATAGTGATCAAGTATATCATTAACTAATGATTCTATAGTTTGCGGATTGCCGAGCACCGCTTCCATTTTCCCGAGCATACTCTTGCTTTTCTGTATGACAGATTCGTCTGCCACACCAGTTTCTGACAGGCGATCATACTCCTTATCAATTTGCTCAATTACTTCCTTATCCAGGTTTAGTTTGACGACACGACTTTCATAGTATACAGGCCTTGTTGCTCCATCCTCAACAGCCTGAGTCATATCGTAAACGTCGATATAGTCACCAAATACAGCTCGTGTATTATGATCCTTTGACGATACCGGTGTGCCGGTAAAGCCGATAAACGTAGCATTAGGTAAGCAATCACGTATTATCCTTGCAGTCCCTACTACTCTCTTAGCCTCCTGCTCTCCCTTATCATTAGTCACTAATCTGACTTTTTCTGCAAGACCATATTGACTGCGGTGTGCTTCATCTGCCATAACAACAATGTTTCTACGTTCTGACAAAGCAGAATCTGACTCTTCAAATTTCTGCATGGTAGTAAATATTATTCCATTGGCGGTGCGCTCTCCAAGCCATGACATCAGGTGTTCCCTACTTGCCGCATGAACCGGCATTTGTCTGAGAAAGTCTTTACATCTGGCAAACTGCGAAAAGAGCTGATCATCCAGATCATTCCTGTCGGTTATTACGACAATAGTCGGGCTATCAAGAGCCTGCTCAATCAGATGCGCATAGAATACCATTGATAAAGATTTACCTGACCCCTGTGTATGCCAGAAAACTCCTCCCTTACCATCGCCACCTTCTTTGGAAGCATTATAAGTACTTTCAACTGCTTTCCTTACAGCAAAGTACTGATGATAGGCAGCAAGAATTTTATGTGATTCAATTCCATTACTATCAAAACAGATAAAGTTTCTCAGAATATCAAGAAGTCTCTCCTGCTTAAACATTCCCTCAAAGAACGTGTCAAATTGAGCATACTGGGTGTTCTCATAACTACCATCTTTTGTTTTCCATTCCATGTACCTGTCTTCACCAGAAGTAATGGTACCGGCCTTGGAAATTGTCATGTCGCTCATAACACAGATGGCGTTATATATGAACATCGAAGGGATTTCCTGCATATAGTTACGAATCTGAAGATATGCATCCGAAGAGCTGGTTTCATCACGTGATGGAGATTTCAATTCAACTAAAACTACTGGCAAACCATTTAAGAAAACCAGAACATCTGGACGCTTATTACTGTTTTCAATGAAGGTCCACTGATTGGATACTATAAAAGAGTTGTTAGCTGGTTTATCATAATCTGCTATATATACTATGTCAGAACGAGTTTCACCCTTCTCATGATAACTGACTTCAATACCATTCTGAAGATAGTTCATAAAAACAGTATTTTTCTGAATGAGTGTACCATTTTCAAAGTTCTTCAGTTTATACAAAGCGTCTGTTATGGCTGAATCTGGCAGTGAAGGATTCAATCTGTGAAGCGACTCATTCAGAACCTCATCATAAAGAGGACTTTTGTAATCACGTTCAACATCAGGACCATATACATACTCATAACCCATGTTTTTAAACAGCTCAATCACAGAATTTTCATAATCTGCTTCAGTAAAACTATCTGACATCAGAATCACCTTCTATTTGATTGCATTCAAATCCTCTATATATTTTCCAAGATCAAAATCTTTACCATCATGCATAATACTGTATATATGTTCTACAACGACAGCAGCGATCTTTTCCTTAGCCACTTGTTTTGAATACCCCAAACTGACAAGACGTTTCAACGTTGCTTTCGTTTCAGGCGGATCGTTATTAATCAATTGTTCATCAACCACTTCAATCATCAACGCTTTAGCACGTGGATTATACTCTTCATTATTCATAATTTTTCATTCCTTTCATAGTTATTACAATAAACGAGAATTTAGCGGCTTAAAGGTCGATGTCGGAAACGTCCAGTTCGCCGGACATCAACCTGGGCAATAAGCTATCACGCATAGCTTGCAAACGGCAGATTTCATCGTAGTTATTCCGTATGGCTGCATCCATTGGTGCAACGATATCCTCAAACTGATTCATGATCTCCTTTGGAGGAATATCAACCG
The DNA here is from genome assembly GCA_964491055.1 of uncultured Eubacterium sp. Lineage (GTDB taxonomy): Bacteria > Bacillota > Clostridia > Peptostreptococcales > Anaerovoracaceae > Aminicella. The sequence continues at coordinate 554 of CAZBFD010000127.1, read as the reverse complement.
GCATGGAATTGAGTGCATCGCGGTTTATGGAGCCAAAAACAGTACCCTCTCCGTTAAACACATTCAGCTGCTCACGCAGAGCAAACATTGTGTAAAGGACAAAGGACTGGTGGCCATCTTTGGAACGAATCGCACCAAGACCACGACCGATGCAGCAGTCCTCATAGGCTACGTTCATATCACCAACAGGAGCTCTGACGCTCATAAGGGCATCGTTCGCCTGGGCCATACGTTTAGGATCCGTGGTATAAAGCCTACGTGTTGGAAATCTGAATCCGAATTCAGCCCGTCCTTGAAAGAAGACAGTACCGACGCCGTCTTCGTTGTAGGACTCTCCTTTAGGCGACTGCCCCATCGTGATTACGGCAATATCAGACAAGACACCAGGAGTCCATGCGGCATCCGCGTTTTCGAGGATCATATGATGATAGATCGCTCGTGCTTGCTCCTGTAAATTCTCGTTTAGTATATTGCGAAAGGTATTTTAGAATATGCGAATCATTTCCGACGAAGCTCTCCGTGTGTTAGAAGAAATCATGGAAAACGAGAACAGA
>CAZBFD010000126.1:4803-5299 GCA_964491055.1 uncultured Eubacterium sp. | reverse complement strand
AGTACTGCGATAATAGCTACAACGATTAAGAGTTCGGCTAATGTGAAGCCTTTTTTGTTGTTCTTCTTGTTCATTGAATTTCTCCTTCCTGATCAAGAATGTGGGGGAAAATAATTATTTTGGTTTAAATGAGTAGTACATTTCCCCCGAACAAAATGAACGCTCACATTAGGTATACTTTACACCCTGTAAAGTATATATTTGACATCTCTATGCTCTCAAGGCCTGGGATGTTTTCAACCTTTCATCCAATTTTGGATTTTAGCATATCCAAATGGTGTTTGCAACACTTAATTTTCACACAATCTTCTTATACTATCGTTAGATTAAAGAAAGATTAATAAAATTTTATTGTGTATTTTTTCTCGTACAAGACGTTGCATCTACCTTTACGAATACGCATATACTCCACTATTGGAAATTTGTCTATCATATTTCGTATAGATCCGGCCTGCGGTTATTGTATGACGGGTTTACCTCTCGCATGTGCTTCTGG
>CAZBFD010000126.1:0-4793 GCA_964491055.1 uncultured Eubacterium sp. | reverse complement strand
TTCACACAATCTTCTTATATCATGGTTTAATTAAAAAATCATTAATAAATTCTTCATGTTTGATTTTCCCCCATATTTCAGGATCACTACTTTAAGGATCATCGCTTTACGGCATCTCATGTTCGCCGCCAGATTGCTCCGTGAAGGTTTTGACCGTCTGCTGCCCGCTATATATCGTAGAGATCCGGCCTGCGGTTATTGTATGACGGGTTTACCTCTCGCATGTGCTTCTGGAAGTCCATGTCGAGTACGTGGTAAACGGCGCACTCTTCATCTGATGCACGCGCGACTATACGTCCGTCCGGATCCGCAACTGACGACCTTCCGGCACATCTCTTCCCGAACTGGTTCGCTGCACATACATACATTATGTTATACAGCGACGCCGCCCGGAGAAGCACTTCCCAGTCATCTGTACGCGGCTTGTAAAACGCTGCCGGCACTATGAGGATGTCTATCCCCTTCAATGCCAGTGTCCTGACATATTCAGAGAATCTGATGTCGTAGCATATCATGACGCCTATTTTACCAATGTCGAGATCAAAGATCCCGAGATGGTCGCCCGGCTCAAGTCTGTCAGACTCCCGGTCTTCGTATGCGTCGAACAGGTGGCATTTGCTATAGTCCCCTGCTATATTCCCTTCTCTGTCTATAATATATGTCGTGTTTTTCGGTTTAACAAGTGACGAAGTGTCACAATCCGAAGGATCGGCCGGCTGGGTTTTGTTCGGTTCATCCGGATAGACCGGCATCGAGCCCGTGACTATATTCACATGATTCCGGCGCGAGCATGCTCGCCAGGTCTCGAGGAATGTATCCCTATCGCCTTCATAGTAAAGCTCAGGCATGCACACTATGTCGAGCATACCGTACTGCTTTTTCGCTTCATCCACCATGCTTACTGCCTTCTGGAGCACTCTGCCGGAGTCCTTATCGTACCCCACCTGCACCAGAAGCACACCGATCCTGCTTTTCATAACACTCACCTGCGATCATATAAACATCAGAAACTCTTAAGGTATTCCTCCATGTCGAAGTAATCCTTCTGATAGCACGGCTCGCTGTTCACTGCCTTCATTATGGAGAAATCGTCGCTCATCGGGTTGCGCATGATGACAACTCCGACGTCATCCGCCGCGGCCTTGAACTTTGTCCGGAACGCGTCCTCTGAGATATCCTTTCCGAAGCTGTAATATGTGTCTTTCTGAGTAGGGCCGTCGAACTGGTCTTCGAACTGGTCCTCCTCATTCAGCCTCGCCGATCCGGAGATACTGTATTTTGATGTCTGATAGTAAACTATCTCGTCGGCAGGAACTGAATACATGTAGAGCGACTTACCGTCCTTTGAGAGGAATACTGCGTAGGCACCGCCGCCTCCCGCGATGATTCCCGGCATGCCATCAGCCGGCGAATAAGTCCACCCGGGCGTGAGAGAACTCTCAGTCGTGTACGTGTAATCCAGCTTCGTCACCATGCCGTTCTCATATGTCACGACGTTAAGGAATGGCGGCCCGTCGTCGCCCATCGTCGGAAGGTACAGGAAGAGCTCCTCTATACCGTCGCCGTTGATGTCAACAAGTGCTGTTGTCTTCACGTGATCGAGCATGCGCGGCTCGAGCATCTCTTCCTCCCAGCCCTGCATGAACTTAAGGTACGCCGTGTACACCTCGGCCCTCGACACATCTCCTGTATAGAGCTCCGAACCGCCGTCACTCCCCGTGCCGTCCTGCGGCTCAGGTTCGGGTTCTGGCTCCAGTTCCGGTTCCGGCTCAGGCTCAGTCGTTTCAGTCCCGCCCCCGTCCTGCGGTGCCTGATTGATGACTATGCATCCGGCAAGCGACATTACCATCGCAAGCATCATTAACAGTGCAGCGATCCTGATCAAAATCTTCTTCTCTTTCATAATGCATATCCTCCATGATTCCATAAAACTGCCTCTAAGAATCATATTCTGCTGCCTTCATTATACTACACCTGTCCCTGATTGGCACATTGTAGTATAATGTTGATATTAAATCTGGAGGATTATCGAATGAACAAGCTTCGTGACAAACTTGACCCTAAATATATGAAGATATGCATATACGCAGCAGTGACTGTCATTGCCGTGTTCGTGATACTTGTTGTACTCGCATATTCTGGCGGATTCTGGATGACTTTATGGCAGATGTTCACAGCGGTGCTCAAGCCGCTCGTGATCGGCGCAATAATCTGCTACCTGTTCCTGCCGATAGTACAGAGGATCGAGACCCTGCTGAGTAAAGAGGAAAAGCCTTGGAGGCGCCCTGCCGCAGTCGCGATATTCTATATCTGCGTCGCGGCCGTGCTCGCTTTGATCGTGATCGGTCTGTTCCTGTTCGTAAAAGGGAGCATCGATGACCTCGGAAAGATAGACTTCAAGGAGATGCAGAACTTCGTTATGTCAATGGCTGACAGATTCTCAGACGAGATCAGGCAGATCGAAGAGAAGATCGCGTCATCCAACCTTCCGTTCGCAAAGGCCGGAACACTTCTCACAGGATTCGTGAACGGCGTCGCCGGGTTCTTCAGCGGACTGCTGTTCGGCATAATCTTCTCAATCTACTTCATGCTCGACGGTGCTAACATAAAATCATACTGGAGCCGCGTCCTCAGGCTTACTGCAGGTGAAAAGCTCTACGCGGCCATGAAACAGTTTGCGCAGGACGCTGACAAAGCCTTTTCGGGCTACATCAGGGGCCAGTTCATCGACGCCGCCCTTGTGGGCGTGATAAGCACCATAGCACTTACGCTTGCCGGCGTTCCGTACTCCGTAGTGATTGGAATAATGATCGGCATCGGCAACCTGATCCCATACGTCGGGCCTCTGATCGGCTACGGCGCCGTCGTGGTGATCTGCCTCATAATGGGACAATATGAAAAACTCGTGATAGGCTTGCTCATTATCGCCGTCATAATGTTCATCGACGGAAACGTGATCAACCCGAGGCTCCTCTCCGACAACGTAGAAGTACACCCACTCCTCGTGGTCGCCGCCCTCCTCGCAGGAGGCGCCCTCGGCGGCTTCGTCGGCATGCTCCTCGCAGTCCCGACCGCCGCCCTCCTCAAGATGCAGTTCGACCGCTACCTCGATGCCCGCGAGAAATCGAAATCTTAATCTGTTATCGCTATGATTATCATCGGCGATAATCCGGCGTTCTTTATCACGTCCAGGTCGGCTTCCATAATCTGATCGCCTTTCTGGACGGTGTCTCCTTCTTTAACAAGCACGGTGAACCCTTTTCCGCCTAAGTTGACCGTATCTATGCCAACGTGAACCAGTAGACTCGTTCCATTTGACGCTGTAAACGTTACCGCATGCTTTGTTTCAGCGATTCCTGAGACTTTTCCGTCGCATGGCGCGTAAATCTTTCCGTTATCCGGCAGGATACCTACGCATTTTCCAAGCGTTCCGCCTGCAAATGCAGGATCCGAGATATCTTCCATCGGTATGAGCCTGCCGTCCGCTACTGCTGCAAGTTCGATGGTCCCTGCAATTTTCTCTACATTATCTGCCGTTTCACATACAGTGCCTGCTTTATCTGATCCTGACGCACTTTCATCTGCAAGCTTCTTTTCTGCTTCGATAACAAGCGCCTTCGTCTTCTCCACTTTCCCGACTGACACCGACAGCTCGTCCACTCCGCGCCTGATCAGTTCTTCGACCGCCTCCGGGTTGGCCGCGAGCTCACCACATACAGCAGTAGGAACATGGTTTTGATGCCCCGCTGAAGCTGTCATCCCGATGAGCCTCAGCACCGCATCGTGCATCGGGTCGTAAAAGTCGTCGAGCCCCACTGCCTCGCGGTCGAGCGCGAGCGTGTACTGCGTAAGGTCGTTCGTCCCGATGCTGAAGAAGTCAACAATTCTGGAAAACTCGTCCGCGATCATCACCGCGGCCGGCGTCTCTACCATGATCCCAAGCGGCGGCACACGGTACTCTTTACCTTCGTCGGCAAGCTCCTTCGCGCACTTCTCCATCAGATCCCTGACTGCCTTCACTTCCCAACACGCCGCGATCATCGGCACCATGATCTTAACGTTCCCGTACGCCGCGGCCCTGAGAAGCGCCCTTAGCTGTGTCTTGAACAAAGCCTCGTCTTTCAGCGACACTCTTACTCCTCTGCATCCGAGTGCAGGATTCTTTTCGTCAGGAAGCTTCAGCCAGTCAGCTTTCTTGTCCGAGCCCAGGTCCATCGTGCGGATCACGGTCTCTTTTCCCGCCATCGCCTCAGCCACGGCCTTGTACGCCTCGAACTGCTCCTCTTCAGACGGCGCCGCCTTATCAGCAAGGAAAAGAAGCTCCGTCCTGAAAAGCCCCACTCCTTCAGCTCCTGATTCTTTTAGCGCTTCTATCTCCTGCGGGCCGGAGATGTTAGCATATACTTTCGTCCGTGCAGCCCCGCCATGCGCCGCTTCAAGCTCGCGTTTCTTTTCTTCATTCAGCTCGTTCATCTTCTGAACAGCTTTCTGATATGTCTCCTCGTCCGGATCAATTGTTAGCATGCTCCCGTCGATTATGAGCAGCACATCTTTTTTCTCCGCAGCTGCTTTTCCATCCTGACCACATCCACCCGTGCTCATCTCTCTCCGCACCGCATCCACAGCTTCCCCGGACCCGTAGCAGTAAGGTATGCCGAGGTTTCCTGCCATGATCGATACGTGAGACGTCGGTGCGCCATTTACGGTGACTATCCCAAGGATCATGCCCGGGTCAAAAGCTGTGAGCTGCGCCGGGCTGAGCTCGTCCGACACGATTATTACAGGCTCCTTCA
>CAZBFD010000125.1:0-5325 GCA_964491055.1 uncultured Eubacterium sp. | reverse complement strand
CGTGAGCGCGGGATCACGATCAAGCTGCAGACTACGAGGCTGGTGTACAAGTCGCAGGATGGGAACGAGTACATATTCAACCTGATCGACACGCCGGGCCACGTGGACTTTAATTATGAGGTCTCAAGGAGCCTTGCGGCGTGCGAGGGTGCTGTTCTTGTTGTAGACGCGACGCAGGGTGTGGAGGCCCAGACGATGGGTAACGTCTACCTTGCGCTTGATGAAGACCTTGAGATCCTGCCGTGCCTTAACAAGATGGACCTTGCGAGCGCGCGGCCTGACGAGACGAAGCAGGAGATAGAGGACATGATCGGCCTCGACGCTGAGGACGCGCCTCTGATCTCGGCCAAGGAGGGGACCGGCATCACGGAGCTTCTCGAGGCGATAGTCCACACGATTCCCGCGCCGTCAGGAGATACAGACAAGCCGCTGAAGGCTTTGATCTTCGACTCGAAGTATGACAACTACAAGGGCGTCGTGATCTTCGTCAGGGTGTTCGACGGGTCCGTGAGAGTCGGTGACATGATGAAGCTGATGGCCACGAACAAAACCTATGAGGTGACGGAGGTCGGCGTGATGGCGCCCGGCCATGTGCCAACAAAATACTTACGCGCTGGTGATGTCGGCTACATCTGTGCCGCCATCAAGAGGGTCGCTGACGCCAGAGTCGGTGACACTGTGACGAACGCGGACCACCCGACGGAAAAGCCTCTTCCGGGCTACAAGAAGGTCCAGTCGATGGTGTACTGCGGCATCTACCCGGCGGAAGGTGAGAAGTATGAACCTGTAAAGGACGCGCTGGAGAAGCTCCAGGTTAACGACGCCGCGTTCCGGTTCGAGCCGGAGACTTCGACAGCGCTCGGGTTCGGATTCCGGTGCGGATTCCTCGGGCTGCTCCATATGGAGATAATAGTAGAAAGACTCGAACGGGAATTTGATCTTGCGGTAGTCACGACGTCGCCTAGCGTATTATATAAGATAGTAAGATCTGACGGGACGGAGCAGTTCATCCAGAACCCTTCGGACCTGCCGGATCCGTCGGAGATCTCGCACATTGAGGAGCCGATCGTCAAGGCGGACATCATGATCCCGAAGGAATACGTCGGCTCGATCATGGACCTCTGCCAGAACAGGCGCGGGACGATGCTCAGCATGGAATACATCACGCCTGACAGGGTGGTGCTCCACTACGAGCTTCCGCTGAATGAAGTCATCTACGACTTCTTCGACGCGCTCAAGTCCAAGACAAAGGGCTACGGCTCGATCGACTACGAGTTCCTCTGCTATAGAGAGTCCAAGCTCGTCAAGCTCGACGTGCTCCTTAACAAAGAACTCGTCGACGCGTTCTCAATGATCGTGCACGAGTCCGAGGCATACACCCGCGGAAGGTTCGTCTGCGAGAAGCTGAAAGAGATCATCCCGATGCACCAGTTCGAGGTGCCGATCCAGGCCGCGATCGGGCATAAAGTCATCGCCCGCGAGACCGTCAAAGCCTACAGGAAAGACGTCATCGCCAAGTGCTACGGCGGCGACATCTCCCGTAAGAAAAAGCTTCTCGAAAAACAGAAAGAAGGAAAGAAACGCATGCGGAGCTTCGGCAAAGTCGACGTCCCGCAGGAAGCCTTCACCGCAGTACTCAAGTACGACGAGAACAAATCATGACAGGATAGAGATGCTCCTGAAAGGGACAGTCCCTTTCAGGAGCTTGTTTTTACTCTGTTGTACGAAAAAATGGAATATCATCACATTTTTCCGCGGAAAAAATGTTGTATATTAACATTTATTCGTATATAATGGTATTACCAATAATCAAAGGGGAGAAGCACGGGAATGGAAGTGGTGTGATATGGAAAGAGAGATAATTGATAAGCTGCGTCAGTGGAAGGTATCTCCAAGCAGGAAGCCGCTTATTCTGTGGGGCGCGAGGCAGGTAGGCAAGACATGGGCGCTTAAGGAGTTCGGCCGGGAATGTTTTGATGATGTCGTGTATATATCATTTTATAATAACAGCAGGATCGCGGCTTTGTTCGAGAAGGATTATGACACTTCGCGGATAATCGGAGAGCTTGAGACTGCATTTCACTGCCGGATCGAGCCGGGAAAGACGCTTTTGATCTTTGATGAGATACAAGGTGCGCCGAAGGTACTGGAATCTTTAAAGTATTTCTGTGAGGATGCCGGAGAGTATGCAGTATGCGCTGCCGGATCGCTTCTCGGTGTCGCGCTTCATCAGGGGGTCTCTTTTCCGGTAGGAAAGGTGGATGAGCTCCGTCTTTATCCTATGAGCTTTGCGGAATTTTTAAGGGCAATGGGAGAAAGTGATCTGGCTGATGCGGTCTCGAATATGAAAGACTCTCGGTTAAGTGACTTAAGAGAACGGTATATAGAGCTTCTGAAGACATACTATGTAACAGGGGGAATGCCGGAGATCGTCAAGGAATATCGTGATGACCATGACCTTTATGAAGTCAGGCAGAATCAGCTCGCTATACTTGATCAGTATGAAGGGGATTTCGGCAAGCATATTACTAATGACATGCTTCCGCGAATAAGAATGGCCTGGAAGTCTATTCCGGCACAGCTTGCAAAGGAAAACCGGAAATTTATGTATGGTACTATAAAAAAAGGCGCCAGGGCCAGGGAATATGAAACTGCTTTAGAGTGGCTGGAAGACGCCGGGCTGATCTATAAAGTGAATAAAGTCAGCAAGCCTGGGGTGCCGCTTCCTGCTTACGTAGATCAGTCGTCGTTTAAGGTATATATGAATGATATAGGGCTTCTCGGAGCGCTTTCAGAGCTTGATCCAGAGAGCATCATGACAGGAAGCTCAGCCTTCACCGAATTCAAAGGTGCGCTGACAGAGCAGTATGTCATACAGGAGCTGAAAGCAGCTGGAAAAGCTAATCTGTACTACTTTGCTACAGAAAAAGCAGCTTATGAGGTCGATTTCCTTATCCAGAAGAAGATGTCAGTGATACCTGTCGAGGTAAAAGCAGAAACGAATCTTAAAGCTAAAAGCCTGAGATACTACTATGATAAATATTCGCCTGAATATGCCTACAGGTTGTCAATGGCGGATTATGTAGAGCAGGGCTGGCTTATAAATGTGCCGCTCTGGGCGGCGTCATCCATTTGTGCGAATTGAGCGCTTCTGCAAGGTGTGCAGGCGATAGAACGATAATTTATAAAACACTATGAAACCACTTGGAATCTACATACATATTCCATACTGTGTCAGACGATGCCCGTACTGCGGGTTCTATTCGAATGCAATCGGCCAGAGCTGTCTTGATATCGCTGACTACTTTGATTTACTCAAGCAGGAACTCACACTCCGCAGTGATATGACAGATGCATACTATGTTGATTCTATCTATTTCGGCGGTGGGACACCGTCGCTTGCAGAGCCGGAGCTCATCGGCGGCATGATCGATGAGATCGCGTCAGTGTATGATGTGACGGATGACTGTGAGATCTCAATGGAGGCGAACCCGGGGACTCTATCCGGAGTGTCGGTCAAAACCCAGTTGGCGCATGTAGCGGCTGCCGGCGAATGCAGCGGCAGCGGGGCAGAGGAAGCTCCGTACTTTACGACGGCAGATGCTGTCAGCAGACTGAAAGCATACAGAGCGGCAGGCGTGAACAGGCTGTCGCTGGGCGTTCAGTCTTTTGATGACAGTGTGCTCAGGACGCTTGGGAGAATCCATTCTGCTGATGACGCAAGGAGAGCTTACAGTGACGCGAGGAAAGCCGGATTTGACAATGTGAGCATGGACCTTATGTTCGGCGTGCCGGGGCAGAATGAGGAGATCTGGACAAGTACGGTGGAGGAGCTTGCGAGCATGCTCCCGGAGCATGTATCGTTCTACAGCCTGCAGATCGAAGAAGGAACCAAATTCTACAACGATTACAAGATGGGTGATATGGTGCCGGTCAGCGATGAAGAGGACAGGCGCATGTACCACTCGGCTATAGAGATCCTGCGTGAGCATGGATATGGGCAGTATGAGATATCAAACGCGGCGCTTCCGGGAAAAGAGTGCAGGCACAACATGAAATACTGGACTTTCTGCGATTATCTAGGGATCGGCGCATCCGCAAGCTCGTTCATGGACGGGGTGAGGAGAACGAACCCCAGAGCCGGGTATCAGGATTTTGTCAGGGATGGGCTTCCGGAGAGCGGACTTCCGGAAAACCACAGAAACAGCGATTTTGATAATGCCGCGGACTACATGATAACAGGACTGAGGCTTGCAGACGGGGTAGACGAGGAGGATTTCACGTCGAGGTTCGGGAAGACTGTGTGGGAGATGTACCCGGACGCGAAAAAAGAGCTCCGGGAGTTCTTTGATGATGGTAGAATAGTAGAAGAAGACGGGAAACTGTATATAAGCGAACAAGGCTTTGATGTATCGAATAAGATAATGGAAGTGTTTGTGTAGCAACGTATATTTCGACACGAAAATGGAGATTTATGTATAGATCTTGGAGGTAGGATCATGTATGTTCTGATGGATTACCATACAACATGCGAGGAATGCGGAAAGCGCATCGACGGTGTGATCGCGCGCCACGTGATGGAAAATGACTCGTCGCTCCTTGGGAACACGCTGAATAACATCGCAGACTCAGTCGACGCGATGAACGCGAAGAAGGGCCTGGAGAGGCTTGTCAGCGACCGCGACTGGAAGAAGCTGAACTTTTCGAACGGCGGGTCGCATCACAACTGCCCGTACTGCGGCGCGCACCAGTCATGGGAGAATATGACGGAGCCGGTCAAGCCGAAGGAGACTAGCGGAGGCCATGTTTCAACTATTCTTATATTTGTAGTGGTAGGCGCGATCATCGGGATGCTTATCGGACTTTTCATCATGGCGTTCACAAAAAGTGTACTGGGCATGATCATTGCAGCTGCGGTCTGTGCTGTCATCGGGGGAGTGCTGGCCAACTGGGCCAACAAAGCTACTGACGCAGATGAGAAAGAATCGTTTCCTAGGCGCATGGAAGAGTATGAGCAGTACGTTAAAGAATACAACGAGTTCCAGGAAAGCCTGAAGACAAGGGCCGTGCACAATGAGCCGGAAGTTGACATAAGCACCGCGAGAGTGAGCCCGGAGACAGATGAGCTGACAGAAGTCAGGTGGCCGGGGCTGAGCAGGATGATGTAGCGAACATGAAAGGTTGTTAATGCGGCCGACAAGGGACAGGCACCAGTCGGCACATGATCAATGCGGCCGACTGGTGCCTGTCCCTTATCGGCCGAACAAAAAAACAGCGCTTCGAGCGCTGTTTTTTACGTATAGATTTTGATGATTCCGTCACTTT
>CAZBFD010000124.1:0-5380 GCA_964491055.1 uncultured Eubacterium sp. | reverse complement strand
ATATCCGATAACAGGTATTCCCGTCTGCGACTCGATCACGCCTGACATCTGCTTACAGTACATCTCTGACGAATCGTTCAGTATGATGCCCCTGATATGAGTCGGCTTCCTGAATTCAGCCATGCCCTTTATCTGGGCCGCGAGCGTGAGCGCAGTCCCGCGCGGCCTTACGACAAGGAATACCGGAAGGCCCATAGTTTCCGCGACGTCGCAGGCGCTCGCCTTGAGGCTCGTGCCCGAGAGACCGTCGTAGTAGCCCATCACACCTTCCACTACCGCCGCGCCGTGGCCGTAGGAATAACGGTCGAACATCTTCCGCGCAAGGTCTTTGCTGCACATGTAAAGGTCGATGTTGTGGCTCGGAACTCCTATGACCGACCTGTGGAACATCGGGTCGATGTAGTCCGGCCCGCACTTGAATGCGCACGGATCCAGCCCGCGCCTCGCAAGGAGCGCGAGCATCCCGCATGTTACTGACGTCTTGCCGCTGTCCGACGCCATCGCGGCAAACATGATCTTAAGCATCCTGGCCTCCGTTACAGGTTTCTTTCTGCTGCCGCCCCCGGGCGGCGTCCGCGGTCCTGTTACCCGCGCTTTCCGCAGATCAGGAATATCGGGTTGTTCGCCATCATCATGTTAAGATGCGCGACTTTCTTCCCGTAGCTCGACTGGACCTGGGCGACTTCAGCCTCCCAGCCCCTCTCCTCGAGCGCTTTTATTGCCTCCCCAAGTGTCTCGACCGCGATCGCAGTGACCACGATCCTCGCATCAGGGTTTTTTTCTTTCACGACGTCGATTATGGCGCCCATGTTTCCTTTCGTCCCGCCGATGAACACACAGTCAGGCGCCGGGAGATCCTCAAGAGCTTCAGGCGCGAGCCCTTCGACAGGCTTTATGTTCCATGCGCCGAAGCGTTTCCTGTTCTCCTCTATGAGAGCTATCCCTTCCGGGTTCGTCTCGACCGCGAAAGTCTTCCCGCCGCGGGACATCAGCGCCATCTCGACGGTCACACTGCCGGTGCCGGCCCCGACATCCCAGCAGACGTCGCCGGGCTTTATCCCGAGCCTCCCGATAACGGCACTCCTTACGTCCTGCTTTGTCATCGGGACTTTGCCGCGGACGAAGAGGTCGTCGCTTATCCCCGGAGCAGGTACGTCATAGTCCGGGGCGGGTATCCCGTCCGCCAGCATTACAGCAAGCGTATCAAAATCTCCATGCATTGCTTCGGAGCAAGTCGTCTCTGTTATCTTTTCGTCATCATATGATAGATCCTCGCCGATCCATATCCTAAGGTCCCCGAGCCCTGCGTCAGTAAGCTGCTTCGCAAGGTCCTTCGGGCCGAGATCGCCGCCCGTAAGGAAGAAAGTCTTCTTTTTCACAGGCGCAAGTCCTGCAGCTTCAGCCGACCTGCTCTCCGCCTGGCTTTCCGCAGCGCTTTCCATCACTGACTGGACAGCATCAAGCGTCTTCCCGTGAGCCGAGCAGAGATTCCAGTCCTGCCACGGGTCCCCGATTCTCGCAGACATAACCTGAACGCTCGAGATACCCGGAAGGATCTTATATTCAAGGCCTGCCTCCTTCAGATACGGGATCAGCCCGCGGGTCCCAGAGTAGAACCCGGTGTCCCCGCTCATAACGACCGCGATGTTCTCTGCGCCCTTATCTGTCGCCGCCTCCGCCGCAGCCAGGATATCCTTCGGCAGTATCGCCTTGCAGAGCTCAGCTTTTGAGCCCTCCGGCACACTTTCAAGAAGCCTGGCAGCGCCGATGATGACATCCGCGCCTGAGACCGCGTCATACGTTTCCCTTGTCATGGCCCCGAAGCTGCCGGGGCCAAGTCCTGCAATAAATATCATATTATTCTGCTCCAAATTCTTTCAGTATTTCTTCTGCGGAAATGCCCTGATCGTCGGGGCGCTTTATAACTATGAGCGTTGCGCCGGCTTCCCGGGCTGCCTCCATCTTGTCGTCGAATCCGCCTTCTTTTCCGCTGTCTTTTGTCACCATGTAGCTTATGCCGAACTGTTTCATAAGGGCGACGTTGATGTCCTTTATGAACGGGCCCTGCATGGCGATGATGTTCTTCCGCGGGATCTTTGCGTTCTCGCAGGCGTCGAGGCTTGATGCGAACGGCAGCACTCTCGGGTATAGCCGCTCAGGACCGACTGCAGAGTATATCGGCAGGTCTTTTGCCCCTGTCGTAAGGAGGATCTTCCCTTCTCTTCCTGACAGGTACTCTGCCGCTTCTTCCGCTGAGTCGACGAGCACGACGCCTTCTGTGTCGCCGAGGTCGCTTTCCTCACGGACCAGCCTTATGCGGCGGACTCCCGTTTCTTCACAGGATGTCCTGATGCTCTCGCGTATATGTGTGGCGAATGGGTGCGTCGCGTCGATGCAGACGTCCATGCCGGCGAGCAGCTTCACGATCTCCTCAGGAGGCTTTTTGCCCGCGAGCACGGTCACTCCTTCATATTCGCCCTGCTCTTCTTTCCCATATTCGGTGAGCACGCAGACAGTCACGTCATGCCCTGCCCGGGCAAGCGCCTTGGACAGGTCGCGTCCCTCACCTGTTCCGCTGAAAATCAGAATATTCATAAGTCTTCTAGAGGTCATCCCTCTTCTCGTATCCTCTCGGCGTTACGATGTAATCACCGTAAACCTTAGTTTCTCTATTCCCGATGAATACTGTCGTGAACATATCGATCGGCTCGTCCGCAAGGTCTTTCAGCGCGACGATGTGCTTCTCCTCACCCTCACGGCCAATGTTCTTGACATATCCGCAGACTGTGTCCGGGGATTTGTATTTCATCATGATGTCGCAGGCTCTGTTAAGCTGCGTCACCCTCTTATGTGACCTCGGGTTGTACAGCGCGATCAGGAAATCCGCCTGTGCCGCGCACTCAATCCTCTTTTCTATCACTTCCCACGGCGTGAGAAGATCTGAAAGCGATATCACGCAGAAATCATGACCGAGCGGCGCGCCAAGGACCGCCGACCCTGAAAGCGCTGCGGTAACTCCGCATACCACTTCAACGTCGATATCTTTATATTTCGGCGCGAGCTGTATGAGGAGCCCTGCCATGCCGTACACTCCGGAGTCCCCGCTGCATACCATTGCTACGGTCTTTCCGCTCTCCGCGATCTCAAGCGCCTTCCTGCAGCGGTCGATCTCCTGCTTCATGTTCGTCGTGAAGAATTCCTTGTCCGGAAACGCATCTCTCACCAGGTCGACGTATACAGTGTACCCGCATATAACGTCGCTTTTCTTTATAGCCGCTTTCGCCTGGTCTGTGAAGTACTCCTCCCCACCCGGTCCCAGGCCGACGGCGTAAACTTTATTCATCTTTCCACCTCCAGTCCGGGAAATACGGCTCAAGAGCCGCCGCGAACGTCACGCCGTCATGCGCGAATTTCCCGGTTATGAGCTTTCCTCCTGAAGATATCACAGCTGCTCTCTCACAGACGTTGTCCGTCCCTGTCGTCTTCTTCACGAACTCCGACGGCTCGAACTCTCCCTCGGCTGCGTTCAGCTCCTCGGCCGAATACGTATCAAAGCCCCAGCCATGGAACTCGCAGAACTCTTTCAGTCCCTGCTCGCCCGCCTTTATGTCGATGCTCGCGCACCTTACGACAGACCGCTCGATCAGCCCCGTCTCCTGCTTGAACGCGGCGAAGGCCTGCTCTATCGCGACTTCCGGCGTGCCTTTCCGGCATCCGATACCGAGGTGCACGATCCCCGGGACGATATGCAGCGGCTTTGCTGACGTCTCCACGACATCAAATTCTATATCGGCATCGTCAAAATCTCCTGCGCATGCTCCGTCCGCAGGAGCGGCTGATGCAGCGTCAGGATTTTGATCGACGAGCACGATGTGGTCAGGGAGATCTCCTTTCACATCAAAGCCCGTCCGGACTTTTATGTCCTTCCCGTCGAGTATCTTTGACGACACGAGCTTGATCTTCGGCGGCTCGAGCACGATCGCGTTCTGGCGCTTTGACCATTCGTCTACCGCGAAGACGTCGTTCCTGTCGGTCGCAGTCGTAATTACCGGGACAGCCCCGAGGAACGCCGCGATTCGGCGCGCCATGTCGTTCGCACCGCCGAGATGGCCGGAGAGAAGCGAGATCACGAACTCGCCGCACTCGTCGATGACGATGACCGCGGGGTCAGTGACTTTGCTCACAACGTATGGCGCGATCGATCTCACCGCGATCCCGCAGGCGCCGACAAAGACGACCGTGTCCGCCTCGGCAAAGGCCTTCTTCGTCCAATCTTTAAGATTAAGCGGCTTGTTGCACCTGTCTGAATACGCGCCGAACTCCTCTGAGAGCTTTTCCGCGAGCTTTTCGCCTCTGTCTGTGAATGAGAGGCAGTACATCTTCATTATTCTGTTGCCTTTCTGAATTCAGTCGTGAATCCCGGATGATACAGCTTGCTTCTGTCGTATTCATCACCGAGGAAACCGCCGACGAGGATGAGCGCCATCTTGTGGATGTCGTTGTCCTTTGCCGTCTGCGCGATCGTCCCGACAGTACAGCGGCAAACCTTCTCATCAGGCCATGTCGCCTTGTAGACGATAGCAGCAGGCGTGTCTTCCTTATATACTCCTCCGGCAAGGAGGTCCTCCTGAAGCTTGTCGAGGAGAGTCGACGACAGGAACAAAACCATGGTCGCTCCGTGTTTGGAGAAGCTGGTAACGCTTTCTCTTTCAGGTACCGGCGTCCTCCCGGCTTCACGTGTGATGATGACGCTCTGGCTCACGTCAGGAAGCGTGTACTCCGCACAAAGTGCAGACGCTGCGCCTGAGAAGCTCGATACTCCCGGCGTGTCGTCGTACTTTATGCCGAGCTCATCCAGCCAGTCCATCTGCTCGCGGATCGCGCCGTACAGGCTCATGTCGCCGGTGTGCAGGCGGACTATGTCCTTCCCTTCCTTGTCGAATTCCTTCATGACGTCGATGACCTGCTCAAGAGTCATCTCCGCGCTGTTGTATACTTTACAGCCTTCTTTAGCGTAGTCGAGAAGCGCAGGGTTCACCAGGCTGCCTGCGTAGATGATGCAGTCAGTCTTCTCCAGAAGCTCTTTACCCCTGATCGTTATCAGGTCAGGCGCTCCCGGGCCAGCTCCTACGAAATGTACCATAATAGATTACCTCCGTGAAATAACTTATCTATTGCTTTATCCAAGGCGAGGCCTCCTGGCCCGCCTGCTTTCACAAAACTATTTATGCCACGATCTTATGATCTCGCGGGCCTCTGGGGTCTCGCCGAGATAACCGTAGACGTTTGAGAATGTCACTGCGCCGATCTTGTACGCGCCGCCGACTCTGTGCTCGAGCTTCTCCTGGACTTTTGAAAGGATGCTCTTTATCACCTGCTC
>CAZBFD010000123.1:4362-5496 GCA_964491055.1 uncultured Eubacterium sp. | reverse complement strand
AAGCCAAGGCGGTCATGCTCTCCGAGCACAACATTCTGGCGAACATCTACATGCTCGACCGTGTCGAAGACATCAGGCACGGCGACGTCAACATGGCGTTCCTTCCGTATCACCACACGTTCGGATCGTCCGGGCAGACTATGATGATCTCCCGCGGCGCAACGACAGTGTTCTGCGACGGGCTTAAATACATACAGAAAAACATAGTTGAGTACCATGTCACGGTGTTCGTATGCGTGCCGCTTCTTATCGAGGCGATCTACAAGCGGATCCAGCAGGGTATCGACAAGCAGGGAAAGCGCGCGACTTTCGAGCGCGGACTCAAGATCAGCCGTTTCCTGATGAAGTTCCATATCGACATCCGCAGGAAGCTCTTCAAGGAGATCCTCGACCAGCTCGGCGGTAAGCTGAGGTATATCGTAAGCGGCGCTTCTGCGCTCGATCCTGAAGTCGAGAGCATGTATGAGGCTATGGGCATCAACGTCGTACAGGGCTACGGCATGACAGAGGCATCTCCGGTCATCGCGGCCGAGAACCCTCCACACAGGCGCCCAGGCTCGATCGGCTACTCAATGCCTGACCTTGACCTCGGTGTGATCGACCAGAATGAAGAAGGAATCGGCGAGATGGTATGCCGCGGCGCGAACGTGATGCTCGGGTACTACGAAGACCCGGAGGCAACGGCAGAAGTCCTGGAAGACGGCTGGCTCCACACAGGAGACCTCGTTTCACTCGATTCCGACGGCTACGTCTACATCCGCGGCCGCAAGAAGAACGTCATAGTACTGAAGAACGGAAAGAACGTCTATCCGGAAGAACTGGAAGACCTGATCAACGGACTTCCATACGTTACAGAATCAATGGTATACGGCCAGAAGCGGCATAAAGACGGTGACGCGAAAGACCTTACCATATGCGCGAGGATCGTCTACGATCCAGATGCGGTAAAAACATCAGGAGACGAGCTTAACGACACTGTACAGCGCGACATCGACGCAATAAACAAGACACTGCCGACATACAAGCAGATCCACAGATTCGAGCTGACCGACCAGCCGATGGAAAAGACAACAACAGGAAAGATCAAGCGCTACGCGCAGAAATAACAGAAGGTGTCAATGGGGACGGTTCTTT
>CAZBFD010000123.1:0-4262 GCA_964491055.1 uncultured Eubacterium sp. | reverse complement strand
ATCTCGGACAGGATCGCCCTGCCCTTGTGGCGGACGACGATCTCTGTCCCTTCTTTTAAGAGTACCGATGGCTTCAGTGCTTCTACATGGTCTACGAAGACGAGTCCTGACTTGATCGCGGTCACGGCTTTGGAGCGTGAGAGGCCGAATGCTGAGGACACGATGTTGTCGAGGCGCGGGGACGCGACTGTATCTTTATACTCCTTGAACTCGCGCTCCGGGAGTATGAGCTCTGATATCTGGACGCGTTCTGCTTCCAGCCTGCTCTGCCCTGCCTGGCTGAGTTCTTTCATTATGTAATCTGCGATCTCGGTTGGAACGATAATATCCGCTCCGTCTGCCCTTACAAGTATGTCGCCTACTGATTCCCTTTGCAGCCCGAGTCCCATCAGGGCGCCCAGATAATCGCTGTGCGAAAGAGGCCGTCCGGTTTTTGATGCTAATGACCTGTCGCTGTGTGTCACCCTGATCACACACATGAGGTCCGAGATCACCTCGTCGATCCCTTCAGTGCTCCCGCCGGCCTGCTGCGGCATGAGGACATAGTCAGGAAGGCAGATCATCATCACGCGCTCTGCGTCATCATAGCCTCCGTAATAGATGATCCTCGTCACCGCGTCGCCGGAACCGTACGCTGTCCGGACGACCGACTGCTGGTGCGGGTCTAGGAATCCTGTCCCGGTCGGGACCGACCGGTCCGCACACTGATTTATCTTATCTTTTGCATAAGCCAGAAGTAATTCGTCTTCATTCATTTCACTTTCCCCCTTTTTCTATTATATCATATTGGCTCTTGTGTTTTTTGTATGTGTATGTTATATTTTGAATAGTTTGAAAGAGAGTAATCGGCAGGTACCGCTCATCCGGCGCCTGCGGTAAATCGCGTCAGGACGGTCAGTGTGCGGCAGGATAGCCGGCACGGCCCGCGTTTACATCAAACGGTGAGACTTTTAAGCACGTTATGTGGTGCTCGGAAGTCTTTTTTGTTAATAGAGATACCGAGCTGATAAGCGGAGGTAAAACATGTCAAAATCAGAAGAAAAGCATTACTACGGCAAAACCGTGAGCGAGACCCTTGAGGAATTCCACTCATCAAAATCCGGCCTGTCTGACACCGGGGTCAAAGAGAACCGCGAGGAGTTCGGCGAGAACAAGCTGTTCGAAAAGAAAAAAGAGAGCATCGTACAGATATTCCTGAACCAGTTCAAGGACCTTCTCGTTATCATCCTCATAATTTCCGCGATCATATCGATGATGACAGGTAACACTGACAGCGCGATCGTCATCTTCGCAGTGCTCATCATGAACGCCGTGCTCGGAACTGTCCAGTACGTTAAAGCTCAGAAATCGCTGGACAGCCTGAAGAAGCTTTCTTCACCCGAAGCCAAGGTAATAAGGAGTTCAGAGCAGCAGGTCATCGACGCAAAGGACCTGGTCTGCGGCGACATCATCGTGCTAGATGCCGGCGATATAGTCCCGGGCGACGCGCGTCTTACAGAATCGCACACACTTAAGCTCAATGAGAGCTCGCTAACCGGTGAGTCCGAGAGTGCCGAGAAGTCTGCAGACACCCTTCCGGCAAACGAAGGGATCGCTCTCGGGGACCAGAAAGACATGGTATTCTCAGGTTCTCTCGTTACCTACGGGCGTGCCCGCGCAGTCGTTACCGGTGTCGGCCGCCACACAGAGCTCGGCCGTATCGCAGGCCTCATGAACGAAGCTGAGGAGCGGAAGACTCCTCTTCAGGTCACGATGGACAACTTCAGCAAAAAGCTTTCCGTCGCGATCATCGCTGTCTGCATGGTGGTCTTCGGTCTTTCAATGTACCGCGGCATGGCGGTGCCGGACGCCCTGCTCTTTGCTGTTGCGCTCGCAGTCGCCGCGATCCCGGAAGCTCTTTCGTCGATCATAACGATATCACTTGCGATAGGAACGTCACGGATGGCCGACCAGAACGCGATCATCAAAGACCTGTCGGCTGTAGAAGGCCTCGGCTGTGTTTCTGTCATATGCTCAGATAAGACAGGTACTCTTACCCAGAACAGGATGACCGTAGAACATGTAAGCCCGTTCCACGATCTCGAGCCAGTTGTCGGCGAAGCGAGCATGCTCGCACTGGCATCTATTCTGTGCAACGACACTGCAATAGTTGACGGCGAGACAGTCGGCGATCCGACAGAGACCGCATTTGTGGATTTCTATATGAAGCATCACAACAACTACTTCATGATAATGGACGGACATCCCCGTCTCTCTGAAGTGCCGTTTGATTCAGACAGAAAGCTGATGAGCACCCTTCACAATGTGAACGGTGAATACATAATGTTCACCAAGGGCGCGATCGACGTGATACTGTCTCGCGCCGTGAATATGACAGAAGAAGAGAAAGAGGCAGTCCAGAAAGAGAACTTTGACCTGTCCAATTCAGGCCTTCGTGTGCTCGGCTTCGCCATGAAGCATATCGGTAGCGCGGAAGGAACCGGCAAGCAGGGCTTTGACCGGAAACTTGATTTTGATGATGAATACGACCTCGAGTACATCGGCCTCATGGCGGAAATGGACCCGCCGAGGACTGAGTCAGCAAAAGCGGTCGCGGACTGCCGGGCAGCCGGGATACGTCCAGTCATGATC
The DNA here is from genome assembly GCA_964491055.1 of uncultured Eubacterium sp. Taxonomy (GTDB): domain Bacteria; phylum Bacillota; class Clostridia; order Peptostreptococcales; family Anaerovoracaceae; genus Aminicella. The sequence continues at coordinate 1,631 of CAZBFD010000123.1, read as the reverse complement.
ACCGGAGACCACAAGATCACAGCATCAGCGATCGCCCGCAGGATCGGCATCATGCAGGAAGGAGACCTTGCCTTCACAGGGCCTGAGATCGACGAGATGACCGATAAAGAGCTGGATGAGAAGCTTAAGAAGATAAGCGTTTACGCAAGAGTTTCCCCTGACAACAAGATCCGCATCGTCAAGGCATGGCAGCGGAACAACGACATCGTCGCGATGACAGGAGACGGCGTGAACGACGGGCCGGCTCTTAAGAATTCAGACGTCGGTGTCGCAATGGGCATCACGGGCACCGAAGTCGCGAAAGACTCCGCGTCCATGATCCTGACAGACGACAACTTCGCCACGATCATAAAAGCCGTCCTGAACGGAAGGAACATATACGCGAATATAAAGAACGCGATAATCTACCTTCTGTCAGGTAACTTCGCGGGCATCATCGCTGTGCTGTACTGCTCGCTTATGGCTCTTCCTATGCCGTTTACAGCCGTACAGCTCCTGTTCATAAACCTCATAACAGACAGCCTGCCGGCGCTCGCGATAAGCATGGAGCCGTCCAACCCGGACCTCATCAATGAAAAGCCGCGCTCGCGAACTGAGTCTATCCTCGACAAGACAGCTATATCTTCGATCGGCTTCACCGGGGCTCTCATCGCGGTCGTGACCCTTATAGCGTTCTACATCGGGCTCGGGACATTCAAGCAGATCCCGGTCGCGTCACCAGGAGCAGTCACGGCGTCCACCATGGCATTCGCAACGCTCTGCCTGGCGCGCCTGTGGCACGGCTTCAACTGCCGCGGCCGTGAAAACATCTTCAGGCTGGGACTCTTCAGGAACATGTACACGATCGGCGCATTCATAGTCGGAGCTCTGCTCCTGACCGCCATCATCACGATGCCTTTCTTCACAAAGGCATTCGGCGTCCAGAGCATCGAGCCGCAGCTCATCGCTATCGTATGGATCCTCTCATTCATACCGACCCTGATAATACAGATCGTGAAGGCCTTGCGGAAATAAAGCGGCTTCTTTATACTGAACAAAAAAGCGGGCTGGCATCTTATCGATGCCAGTCCGTTCTTGATTATACAGATCAGTTTATATCGGTTATTTGTATTCTTCACCCAGCTCCATGAATGCCTTCCTGGACCGCTCGATCATGTCGCGCGCAACGCAGTATGAAAGCCTGACGCATCCCGGACCTGCGAATGCATATCCCGGTACCATGAGTATCTTATGATCTCTCGCCTTGTCCACAAACGCCCTGTCGTCTCCTGCCGGAGCCTTTACCCAGAGGTAGAACGCACCCTGCGGCTTCACAGCTTCGAATCCTGCTGAAGTCACGATGTCGTAGAGCAGCTCGCCGTTCTTCCTGTAGAAATCCACATCCACTTTCTCATCAAGGCACTTCGCGATCACGAGCTGCATGAGTGACGGAGCGTTCACCACGCCTTCAACAAGTATCGCTGCCGTCACGGCGCCGATGAGCTCGTCAGCACCGTCACAGGTGTCAGGAATGATTATATTACCTATTCTTTCGCCCGGGACCGACAAGGTTTTGCTGTATGAGTATGCCACGATGGCATCGTCGTAGTAGTCCGGGATCCATGGAAGCTTATCTCCCTGATCTGCCGCGT
>CAZBFD010000122.1:0-5557 GCA_964491055.1 uncultured Eubacterium sp. | reverse complement strand
CACAGCCTTCCGATATCCTGAGGGTTGTCGAATATGTGCCCTCACCTATATACCTTACCTCATGCTCAGAACGTATCGCGTCATTATCAGGATCATATGAGCTGTTCTGTACGAATCTTCCTGACGACTCCATATTATTAAGAAGCTCTGGAAGATCCTCATAATCATTGACGCCGATAAAGCCGTCTACTTCTGGCATTTCATCGTATAGCTCCATTGCGTAGCGCTGCACCAGACAGCCGGAAACAAGGAGTTTCTTGCCCTGTTCTCTGTATTCTGCCATGCTGAATACTTCATCTATCGACTCTTTCTTTGCAGGCTCTATGAAACCGCAGGTGTTTACAATAATAACATCCGCGTCATCCGGTGAATCGACAGTCTCATGACCGCTTTTCTCCAGTATTCCGCGCGCCATGTCAGCATCGTCCATGTTCTTCATGCATCCAAGAGTGTCGAAATATACTTTCATATCAGATTATTCCTTTATCAGAAAACGGACTGAAACTGTTGATCTCAGTCCGTCATTTCTATTTATCAAAATCTTCTTCGTCCTCATCATTACTTGATTGTCCGTTCTTCATCTCCTGCCATTCTTCCATGGTGATCAGGACTTTTCTCGGCCTTGCGCCGTCTGCAGGTCCTACGATGCCGCGCTCCTCCATCTGGTCTACGATCCTTGCGGACCTGTTGTAGCCGATCCTGAAGTAGCGCTGCAGCATGGACACTGAAGCCTGGCCGTTATCTATAACGCATTCGATCGCTTTAGGGAGAAGCTCATCTGCATCATCATCCATCTCAAATGAGCCGCCGTTATTTATAGTATCGATCACTTCCTGTGAGTAGTCATTCTCTTCTACCTGTTCTTTTATAGAATCGATGACAGCGTTTACATCTTCTTCTGATACGAAGGTTCCCTGTACACGGATAGGCTTTACACCGCCTTTAGGACTGTACAGCATATCACCTTTTCCGACGAGCTTTTCTGCTCCGCCCTGGTCGAGTATAGTCTTGGAATCATAGCCTGATGAGACAGCGAAGGCGATCCTCGCCGGGATATTGGCTTTGATGACTCCGGTGATAACGTCTACAGAAGGACGCTGTGTAGCGACGATAAGGTGCATTCCTGCAGCACGGCCGAGCTGTGCTATCCTCTGGACAGTCTCCTGGACCTGTTTGCTCGCGACGAGCATGAGGTCTGCCAGCTCGTCTATGATGATAACGATCTGCGGGAGCACCTGGTCTTCTTCGCCCTGCGCGCGCATCTTTGAGTTGAAGCTCGCCAGATCCTTGGCGCCTACTTCTGAGAATATTTTGTATCTGTCTGTCATCTCAACGACAGCCCACGAAAGAGCAGCTGCCGCCTTGGACGGGTCTGTGACTACCGGTATCAGAAGATGTGGAATACCATTATAGTTTCCGAGCTCTACTACTTTAGGGTCGATGAGCACGAGCTTTACTTCGTCAGGATCAGCTTTATAAAGTATGCTCGTTATTATGCTGTTTATGCATACGCTCTTTCCGGAACCTGTGGCGCCGGCGATAAGAAGGTGCGGCATCTCTTTCAGGTTGCCGACGATCGGATTTCCGGCGATGTCTTTACCGACAGCAAATGATATCTTGGATTTCTGGTTCTTGAATTCCTTGGACGAGATGATCTCGCGCAGTGTGACTGTGTTGACCACGGAATTCTCGACTTCGATCCCGACTGCAGCTTTCCCCGGGATAGGAGCTTCAATTCTTATGCTCTTAGCCTGGAGGTTTAGTGCTATATCGTCTGACAGACTTACGATCTTGCTTACTTTTACACCGACGTTTGGCTGGACTTCATATCGTGTTACAGCCGGTCCCTGTGTTACCTGAACGACCCTTGCGTCGACGCCGAAGTTCTTAAGAGTCTCGTCCAGTATATGTGCCTTTCTCTTGAGCTCTTCGTTTACGCCCTCGTTATTTGCCCTTTCAGGCTTACTGAGCAGGTCGATTTTCGGCTTCTTATATAATTTGTTCTTCTTTACTTTATTGTTATTTATCTCTTTAGCGGTCTCATCGATGTCGCGCTTTGTGACTTTCACCTTGTCCTGCTGTGCTTCTTCTTCACCGTCGGACTTCTCCTTCATAAGTTCTTCGGCATCAAATTTCTGAGTGTCATCTTCTTTATCGTCCTTACCGAAAAGACTGATCTGCCTCATGAAATCGGATACTTTATCTTTCTTTTTCTCTTCATCCGGCTCGTTGGTATTCACGATCTCAGGCTCTGCAGGGAACTCAGGAAGAGTATTCGTGATCTCCTGAGTGTTCTGGGTCGAGCTGTCTTCTTCGTCGGTCTCATAATCTTCATCGTCAAAGCCGAACAGCCTTCCGAGGAACCCTTCTTTCTTCTTGTCCTTCTCAGGGTTATACTCTGAGTGCTCAGGGAAGTCCTGAGCATCTGTATCTTTCTGTGACGGCATGTTCTTTAATTCGTCATAGCGTCTCTGTGCTTCGGCTTCCTGAAGGAGCACTGTTTCTTCTCTGAGCTTTTTGCGTGTCTCGAGCCACTTTGACATCGGCGTATTAAGTATCAGAAGCAGGCATATGCAGAGTCCTGCAGCAGATATTATATATAGTCCGGCTTTCCCAAGGAATTTTACGATCACGCTTCCTATGGACATGCCGATAAGTCCGCCGGAGTCAAGAGATATTCCCTCCTGATAGAACCTTATGAGGTCAAATGAAATATTGTTCGAGTCGATGAATCTTCCCGAGTTGAACAGACATAAGATGAACAGGAGAACAAGTGATACGATCAGTGTTTTGAGCGAGAAGTGCATGCATACGCCGCTGATCATCAGTATCCCGAGGATTATGAGATACCATGGGAGCACGAGCCCGAGCAGCCCGAACAGCCCTTTCAGGACGTCGCCGACGATGTTGCCGAAGTCGCCTGCAGCCTGGAACTGCACAGCAAAGAATATAAGAGCACCGAGAGCTATGTAGCAGATGCCCCATATGATGTCTTTCAGCCTCGCGCTGGATTCGCGCTTGCGCTGCATCTCTTCTATTTCCTGGCGCTTGGGATCGCTGCTCTTTGATGAGTTCTTCTTGTTCTTGGATCCCTTCGGCCTTCCCGGCCCTTTTTTCTTTTCTGCAGCCAAAATATACCCCCGAGTCGGCCGGCGTGAGCCGGTCTTTGTAATACCCCTTTATAAAACTATTTCATGAACATGCTGTACAAGCTGTATGATATCACAGCGATGCCAAGTACCCATACGTAGTATGAGAAGTATTTGAGCTTTTTGTCTGAAACGACTTTGATCATGGCTTTGATGGCAATGACACCGCTCACGGCCGCGACTGCCATGCCTGCGAGCACAGGCCCGAATACAGATGGATCAATGCCTTCCTCAAGAGCATCTTTGCCTTCGAGGAGAGCGGATCCCATGATGGCCGGGACCGAGATCAGGAACGCAAACCGTACGGCAAAATCACGTTTGAGCCCTGTCGTAAGCCCACCGACAAGTGTCGACCCTGACCTTGAGATACCAGGATATATCGCTATGCCCTGCAGGATGCCGATAAATATGGCGTTCCTGAAATTCATATGCTTAAGGTCTCTTGAATTGCTTCCGAACCTCTCGGAGAGGAACAGCATCGTACCTGTGATAAGAAATCCGATGCCAATGAACAGTATATTGCTGTAAAGCCCTTCAAAGAAGTCATTGAACGCAAAGCCGATTATCGCTGTAGGAATGGACGCCGTAATAATCAGCAGCCCGAGCTTTCTTGTCGGCCTCTCGTCAAGTCTAAGGCCCTTTCCTGTCAGCAGATCTGCGATAGTGATGAAAAATTCCTTTATAAGATCCCATAAGTCGCGCCAGTACATGAAGAACACAGAAATCAGTGTGCCGACATGGAGCAGCACGGTGAAGAGAAGCACATTATCCCCGGTAATACCGAAAAAATGCTGCAGCAGAGCCAGATGCCCAGAACTTGATACCGGAAGGAATTCCGTAAGGCCCTGGACGAATCCCAGAATAACAGCCTGTAAATAAGTCAAATCTCTTTTCCCCCTTTAACTGGACCAGGCGGAGTGAAATGCTCCGCCCTAGTCCTGACGCGAAGCCATATGCTCCGCTGATGTCACATTATTTAGCTTTGATGTATCCTTTTGATACAAGTGTCTCAGCTGCAAGAAGTCCGCCGCCGGCAGCTCCTCTTACAGTGTTGTGTGCAAGTCCGATAAACTTGTAGTCAAATACAGTATCTTTTCTGAGTCTACCGATCGTGACTCCAAATCCGTTCTCATAGTCGACATCCTTCGTAACCTGAGGTCTGTCGTCTTCTTCAAGGTATTTGATGAACTGTTTAGGAGCACTTGGAAGCTCGGCTTCCTGAGGATAGCCCTTGAATGAGTTCAGCTTCTCGATAAGGACATCCTTTCCCGGATCCTCTCTGAAATTGATGAAGACTGAAGCTGTATGTCCGTTAAGTACAGGAACTCTGACGCACTGTGAAGTGATCGTCATAGTGTCGTCGCTTATGATCTTGCCGTCTTCAATGTGTCCGAACACCTTCAGAGGCTCTTTCTCACTCTTCTCTTCCTCGCCGCTGATATATGGGATGATGTTGCCGATCATCTCAGGCCATTCCTTAAATGTCTTTGCAGCACCGGAGATCGCCTGGTATGTCGATACGATGACTTCCTTCGGCCCGAATTCCTTCCATGCCGCAAGAGCAGGAGTATAGCACTGGATCGAGCAGTTAGGCTTAACTGCGATAAATCCCCTCTTTGTCCCGAGTCTCTTCTTCTGGACCTCAAGGATGTCATAGTGGTCACTGTTGATCTCAGGAACTACCATAGGAACATCAGGAGTCCACCTGTGAGCGCTGTTATTGGATACAACAGGAGTCTCAGTCTTTGCATATGCTTCTTCGATCTCCCTTATCTCATCCTTAGGCATATTAAGCGCGCTGAACACGAAATCGACACCAGACGCCACATCCTCGACGTCAGCTACGTCTTTAACGACGATATCCTTGACACTGTCAGGCATTGGCTTTTCCATCTTCCACTTGTCGCCGACAGCATCCTCATATCTCTTGCCTGCGCTTCTTGCGCTTGCAGCTATTGTAGTCACTTCAAACCATGGATGGCCGTCAAGCAGTGTAATGAATCTCTGCCCAACCATACCGGTTCCGCCAAGAATACCAACCTTCAGTTTCTTTTCGGGTACATACATTTTCTTCTCCTTCTTTCTTTATATACATATACATAATAATTATATCAGTATTATGTGTGATTTTCAATGCTTACAGCGTTTTTGAAAGCATAAGAAATGCTAAGATTTATATCGTCGATCCAGTGTATCAAGAGCGCTATCTGCGCGATCCCGCTCTTGATACATTGGATTATGATACAAAAAAACAGGCCTTTCTTATGAAAGGCCTGCCAAAAAACATTCATGGGTTTTTATGCTTCTTTTGCTTTCAGCACATCCTGACCGTCATAGTAGTTACAGTTAGGGCAAACTCTATGCGGAAGCTTCGGCTGATGGCACTTAGGGCAGATGCAAAGACCAGG
>CAZBFD010000121.1:0-5575 GCA_964491055.1 uncultured Eubacterium sp. | reverse complement strand
CTTCGCAGTCAGCAACGAGACCGGCGAAGGGATCGACGAGCTCCGCGAATACCTCATGAAGATCCCGGAGCACCGCACTCTGGAGCAGGCCAAGGCCGACCAGCAGGCAGGAAGACGGATGTACTGAGGCTTACCGTCAGGTCTGCTCCGAAAAGGGACAGGTCCTTTTCGGAGCGAACACTACCCGCCCGCTTCAGGGACATGATAAATACAAATAAACAGCGGGGATATGCACTTATTGGAGGTTAGGAAATCTGCTCCAATAAGTACATGTCCCCGCTTTTATTTTATATTTATTATAGATCCCTAGTCTTCGTTCAGCCCTTCTCTGCAGCCGGTGATGATCCATGGCGCCGGCTCGTCTGTAAACGTGTTGTTGGCTCTTAACCTGGAAATGGAAACCTGGATGATCTCAGGCTCTTTGATGCCTGCGTCTTCGAATACCTGCTTCATCCTTCCAGCCGCAACGAAGTCGAGCGTGTATGCCACGAGGATGAGGTTCGGATTCAGTTCCGTCAAGACTTTGATCTCCTGCTCAGTGCTGGCAGATGCTGTAATGAATGCCACGTTCGGTACCGGAAAATCGTCGAGCGACTCTTTGTCGACGTGGTCGAGCACTGTCACATTGCGGAGATCGTAGAATGTGATGTTGTCTTCAAGAGCTTCGCGCTCTTTATGGCTGTACTCGACTGCGAGCACATGTCCCTCATTCGCGCGGAAAGCCGCGTCGATCGCCACGATCTCGCCGCCGACCACGACAACTGTATCTTCAGAATCTATCCTCATCTTTGTCATGATGATGTTGCGGATCTCTTTCCCGACTTCCTTGGACGAAACGCCCGCCATCAGGTTGCCGAGCCCGCTCTTGTTCGTGGAGAGCGCCTTCTTATTTACGACGAGCATGCCGGCCGACTCGTTGATGCCGCGGTCGATCATGTCCTTCAGGCTGTCATGCTTGATCGGCCCGGTCGGGCTTGATCCCTCATTGTACCATACTTCGCAGTCGCCGAGCCCCGCGTTCCACATCCTGTAGAACACATCCTTGTCGCCGGCTTCCATGAATGCGAGCACCGCCTTATGCGCCTCGACCATCGGGATGATGTTCGCATTGCCCTTGGTCACGTCCATCATCGTGATCTGCTCCAGGTCGATCGGTGAATTATCAGCAAAATACTGCATCCACTTTAGCACATCCTCATTACTGAATAGATTCTTAGCCATCTTTCCACTCCTTTTCTATCGTCAAAGCCCTCACGGGCCAGTTTCGTTCTGTTTTTATTATACAATCATTAGATTCCCACCGCAAGCAGGATCAGCCGCACAACCAGCGCTGCCACCCACGCAACGGCGCACTGCCATATGACCATGGCGACAGCAGTCTTCGTTCCAAGCTCGCGGCGCACTGCTGCGACTGCCGCGACGCATGGTGTGTACAGCAGGCAGAACACCAGGAGTGAAGCCGCGGTTACCGTGCTGAGCGCGGTAGAGATGTCCGTTCCGAACATCATCTGGAGCGTTGCGACCACGCTTTCCTTCGCCATGAATCCGCTGATAAGTGCGGTCACGATACGCCAGTCTCCAAGCCCGACCGGCTTGAATAGCGGGACCAGCACGCCTGCTATCCCGGCGAGGATGCTTTGTTCTGAGTCGGTCACGTAGTTCAGGCTCGCATCAAAGCTTTGAAGGAACCACACGATGATCGTCGCGACGAGTATAACGCTGAACGCCCGCTGAAGGAAGTCTTTCGCTTTCTCCCACAGCAGCTGAAGCACATTCCGAAGCGCCGGCATCCTGTAATCCGGAAGCTCCATAACGAACGGTACTGCTTCGCCCCGGAACAGTGTGTTCTTGAAGATAAGCGCCATGAGTATAGCCATCAGCACGCCCAGGACATACAGGCCTGTCATTATCAGGCCGCCACGCCCCGGGAAGAACGCGCTCACAAGGAACGCATACACAGGTATCTTCGCTGTGCAGCTCATGAACGGCGTAAGCAGGATCGTGAGCCGCCTGTCGCGCTTACTCGGAAGCGTTCTTGTCGCCATTACAGCAGGCACCGTGCATCCGAATCCTATCAGCATCGGGACGATGCTCCTTCCGGAAAGCCCGATCTTACGGAGAAGGCTGTCCATCACGAACGCGACACGGGCGATGTATCCGCTGTCTTCCATTATCGAAAGGAAGAAGAACAGCGTAACTACTATAGGAATAAAGCTAAGCACGCTCCCGACGCCGCCGAATATTCCCTTCATTACGAGCCCGTGTATAGCAGGGTTCACGCCGGAAGAATCGAGCACGGATTCCGCGACGCCTGCGAGCATGTCCACCATGCTCTCAACTATCCCCTGAAGGAACGGCCCTATGAAATTGAACGTAAGTATGAACACCAGCGCCATGATCCCTATGAAGCACGGGATAGCGGTCCATTTACCTGTAAGTATGTCGTCTATCTTTCTTGAGCGGAGACGTTCTTTGCTCGTCTCCGGCTTTGTCACTGTGCTCTCGCATACGCGCTCTATGAAATCGAACCTCATGTCGGCCATGGCAGCTGCTCTGTCCATGCCGCCCTCGTGCTCCATCTGCACGACCATGTGCTCGATCATGTCCAGCTCGTTCTGGTCGAGGTCAAGCTGCGCCATAATGAGCTTGTCGCCCTCTATCACCTTGGTCGCGGCGAACCTCTTCGGGAGCCCTGCGCGCTCGGCGTGGTCCTCGATCACCGCCTGCACGCCGTGGATCGCCCTGTGTATGGCGCCGCCGTGGTCGTCTTTACTGCAGTAGTCCTGCTCGACCGGGCGCTCCTGGTATTTTGCTATATGAAGAGCATGCTCGATGAGCTCGGACACGCCCTCGTTCTTTGCTGCAGAGATTGGGACCACCGGAACTCCGAGTTTTTGCTCCATCCGGTTGATGTCGATCACCCCGTGGTTAGCCGTGATCTCGTCCATCATGTTGAGTGCGACGACCATCGGGACGTCCATCTCGAGGAGCTGCATAGTAAGATACAGGTTCCGCTCGATGTTGGTCGCGTCGACGATGTTGATTATCGCGCGCGGCTTCTCCTTGAGCACGAATTCACGTGATATGACCTCCTCGCTCGTGTACGGCGACATCGAATAGATCCCCGGGAGATCCGTTACCATCGTGTCCGGATGGCCTTTTATCGGGCCGTCCTTCCGGTCGACTGTTACGCCCGGGAAGTTGCCGACGTGCTGGTTCGAGCCGGTCAGCTGATTGAACAAAGTCGTTTTGCCGCTGTTCTGGTTCCCGACGAGTGCGAATGTCAGGAGCTCGCCGTCCGGAAGCGGATTCTCGCCTTTCTTTATATGGTACCTGCCGTCTTCGCCGAGGCCCGGGTGCTCCGACGGATCGATCTTCTCGATCCTCGCGTGCCGGTTCTTCCTCGCTGGGATAAGCTCTGCCCCGATCTGAGCCGCATCTGCCAGCCTGAGCGAAAGCTCGTAGCCGTGCACCTGAAGTTCCATCGGGTCACCGAGCGGCGCGAACTTAACTAGCGTCACCTCAGCGCCCGGGATAAGCCCCATATCAAGAAAATGCTGGCGAAGAGCCCCCTCTCCGCCAACATAGGTTATCACCGCATTCTGATTTACTTTCAGATCACTAAGCTTCATTATTTCACGTATTCCTTAAGGTATTCCGGCACTTCTTCCGGCTCGCGGAGCGTGATCAGGAACCCTTCGCCGTCTTCTTCGTTTGTGAGCGTGCTGATCGATCCGTCGTCGTTTACCTTGATATCGTACAGATCATCTTCGACCTGGAGCAAAGTCACGCCGTCTTTCTCGCCCCACTGGCCTTCAACGACGTCTTTCCCGTAGAGCAGCGACTTGACATATGCCGTTCCGCCCTTCTCAAAGTAGACCGACATATACAGACCAAGGTCCCTTATATCGAACATATCCTTGATGAGCTCTTTATCGTATTCTTCATCTTCGTAGCTCATGCCGGTCAGCACGAATACTTTTCCCGCGACGTACGCTTTCTCCGTGTCGTAATCTTTTTTCTTGCTGCTGTTCCCGCTGCTGCTGCTTCCACTGCCGCTTCCGCCGTTATCACCAGACTTCCCGCATGCCGAGAGCATCACGGCCGATGACGCTACCATAAGCACCGCCATAAGTACAGCAAAAACTCTTCTGTATCTCATATCCATATCTGTTCTCCTTTCGCCCCCTTTATTATAGTCCGAGCGGGTGAAAAAGCCAACAGCATCTATTTCCTGTTGATCAGGTCCGAATACCAGTACGCGCTGTCTTTGATCGTTCTGTCCTGCGTCCTGTAGTCGATGTATACGAGCCCGAACCTCTCGCTGTAGCCGCTGTGCCACTCCATGTTGTCAGTTAGCGACCAGTGGAAGAAACCCTTCACCGGCACGCCGTCATTGACCGCGTCGGAAAGCTCGCCAAGGTATCTCTGCAGGAAGTCGATCCTGTCCAAGTCGTGGACTTTTCCGTCCAGGAATATCCTGTCGTTACAGCTCTGGCCGTCCTCGGTGATGATCAAAGGCAGTCCGTAGCGCTCGTACAGCTGTCTCGTCCCCCAGTACATGACCTCCGGCGTCACGTGCCAGCCGATCGCGGTCCGCGGGAATCCGATGTATCTCGGCATCGGCTGATACCCATTCTCCGGGTCGAGCTCTGTTCCGTTGTAAATGTTAAGTCCGATGAAGTCGAGCGGCTGTGAGATCAGCCTCATTTCATCATCAAAACCCTGACGGTTCTTCATTTCTTCTGCGCACGCGCTCCACGGCGACGCCGGGTCGTCTGGATAATGACCTTTTACCATCGGGTCAAGCGCCCATTGATGAAAGAAGAAATGGTGCCCGTCTTTCTGCTGTGTTTCACCTATATGGAATGAGAAATCCGGGATCTCAGCCGGCGTCTCCTTAAGATGATCATGAACGTATCCGAGCATCCCTGTAGAAGAAGCCCCGATCTGAGCACCCGGCACCTTCTCCCTTATCACAGAAGCCGCTGCTCCATGTGCGAGGAGCAGGTTGTGCCAGCACTCGAACTGCTCGCCCGTGTCAAGCTTGAGCCCGGGAGCATGCTCGCCCGCACAGCACCCGAGTCCTATACAGATCTGAGGCTCATTTATCGTGAACCAGAACTTCACTCTGTCCGCAAAATGCTCCGCCATGACTTCAGTAAAGCGCCTGAAAGCTCTGACAGTGTCCCTGTTCAGCCATCCTCCCTTGTCCTGGAGCACCTGCGGAAGATCCCAGTGATAAAGCGTCATCCACGGCTCGATACCGCGCGCGATGCAGCCGTCGACGATCTTGTCATAGTAAGAAAGCCCCGCTTCATTCACAGCGCCGTCACCGTCCGGGATCACCCTCGGCCAGCTCACACTAAAGCGGTAGTTTTTGATCCCGAGCGAAGCCATGATGTCCAGGTCCTCTCCAAACCTGTGGTATGAGTCACACGCGACATCACCCGTCGATCCGTCCGCTACAGTCCCCGGCTGATGCGTGAACGTGTCCCAGATCGACGCACCCTTGCCATCCTCAAAAGCCCCACCTTCAGTCTGGTATGCTGCACTTGCCGCACCCCATACAAAA
>CAZBFD010000120.1:0-5591 GCA_964491055.1 uncultured Eubacterium sp. | reverse complement strand
AGACTGATGATCTTGAGGAACACAAAGGTGCTCCGATGAAGACTGATGATCTTGAAGTGCGCGATGGCGCTGCAGATAAGGAGGATCAACAATGAGCGATCTTATCAAAAAAATGATGGAGAGAAGAAGCTGCAGAAGCTACAAGCCGGATCCTGTTCCAGAAGTCATGCTGGATGAGATCATCCAGGCGGGGCTGTACGCACCGAGCGGGATGGGTAAGCAGTCTCCGATAATAATTTCTGTAACTGACAAGGATACGCGCGATATGCTGTCAAGGCTGAACGCGTCTGTTATTAACGCGCCTGCCGGAATGGATCCGTTTTACGGTGCGCCGGCAGTTCTCATCGTGCTTGCGGATAAATCGGTTCCGACTTACATTTACGATGGAAGTGTCGCGATGGAGAACATGCTTCTCGCGGCTGACTCGCTCGGCCTCGGAAGCTGCTGGATCCACAGGGCGAAGGAGGAGTTTGAGGACGCGCGCATGAAGGCGTTCCTGAAAAAGCTCGGAGCTGAGGGCGACTATGAGGGTATCGGCCACTGCATAGTGGGATATCCGGCATCGCCGTCAAAACCTGCTGCCCCGAGGAATGAAGGAAGGGTCTTCAAGGTCAAGAAAGCCGATCAAAGTTTTTGAAATGTTGGGAGAATGAGAACTGATGCAGAATGATCTTACGAAGGGGAGTGTTTTCAGCACTATAGTAAGATTTTCGCTGCCATATTTTGCCGCGTTCTTCCTGCAGACGTTCTACGGGCTCGCTGATCTGTTCATCACGGGCCAGTTCTGCGGCGCGGAGACGATCACGGCTGTCGCGAACGGAAGCCAGGTCATGCACTTTGTGACGGTCGTCGTTGTGGGTCTTTCGGTCGGGACGACTGTTATGATCGCTCACGAAGTAGGCCGCGGCAGCTCTGGCTCATCGATCAAAACCTCGTCGGCTGAAATTAGCGAGCACGCCACGGAAAACGGCGAGCACGCACATGGAAGAAGCTCTGGAGTTGCTGGTAAAGCCGGTTCAAGAATAGACAGGATAATAGGGAACACCGTTACTGTATTCGCAGCGTTTGCGCTGTTTATGACGGCGGTGCTCCTTTTTTGTGCGCGCGGAATAGTTGCGATAATGCAGACGCCGCCTGAAGCTAAGGCGGGCATGCTCACGTACATCATGATCTGTTTTGCGGGTATCCCGTTCATAACGGCGTACAACGTTATCGCCGCGATATTCCGAGGCCTTGGCGATTCGAGGACGCCGATGGTCTTCGTTGGTATAGCGTGTGTGCTCAACATCGGGCTGGATAATCTTCTGATCGGCAGTTTTTCAATGGGAGCAGCTGGCGCTGCTTTCGCAACGATAATTGCGCAGACAACAAGCGTGATCCTGGCATTTATATGGATCAGAATCAGTAATGGGACCGACAAGGGACAGGCACGAGTCGGCGGGTCCGAAAGGGGACGGGCACAAGTCGGCGGGTCTGACAAGGAACAGGCACCAGTCGGCACATGGCGCAGCAGTGCCACTCATGGCACTGGCATTCATTTTACGAAAGCAGACCTTGTCCCTGACAGAAGCATAATCGAGGGCTTTGTGAGGATAGGCCTTCCGATAGCATGTCAGGATGCTTTCATCCAGGTGTCGTTCCTCGTGATAACTGCCATCGCGAACAGCCGGGGCGTGGAGATCGCGGCGGCGGTGGGGATAGTTGAGAAGATCATTACTTTCCTGTTCCTGATCCAGTCAACGATGCTGTCAACTATCTCTTCTGTAGGAGCGCAGGCCGTAGGCGCCGGCATTTACGAAAGGGCGAGGAAGATATTGTTCACTGCCATGGCTTTGTCTATAGCGATAAATGCTGTCTTTACCGTGTCGTTCCAGTTCATATCTGAGGACGTCCTGTCTTTGTTCACAAATAACGCGGATGTAGTGGAGTATGGCTCGCAGTATCTCAGGACGTATATCCTGGATGCTGTGCTGACGTCGATCCACTTCTGCTTCAGCGGGTATTTCAGCTGCATCGGGATGTCGATATGGTCGTTCATACATAATGCGGTGTCGATCGTGTGCGTCAGGATCCCGGGCGCGTATCTAGCATCAAAACTCTTCCCGGACACTCTTTATCCGATGGGGCTCGCTGCTCCGATGGGTTCGCTCCTGTCGGCGGTGATCTGCGTGGCGGTGTACATCTACATACAAAGGCAAACTATCTACGGCGGCAAGTGAATTCTGATATGCTTTTCCTTATTCAGGACTGTGACAGGGTCATATCTTGGAAAAGGATGTCTACAGGTCAGTGACCTGTCAGGATAGTATCTGTGAAAAAGGCTGAATTGCAATGGTAGAACCGTGCTCTGAACGTTGACAGAGCACGGCTTTTTATTGTATAATTTTTGATAGTGTATATTTGCGGTATTGTATGCTTTTTTCGCCTGGACATGTGCTGCCGGGAAGCTGGTTTGCAGGCTGTCTGGGTGCCAGGAATGAAGCCGCAATAGCATTGAAATTATTTTTGAAGGAGTGTTTTTTTATGACTAATGTACTGATCATCGCTGCCATAATCGGTTATATGGCTCTGGTGGTAGGAATCGGCTTTTACTTTACGAGCAAGAACAAGTCGACTGATGACTTTTATCTTGGCGGGCGTAAGCTGGGCCCGTTCGTAACAGCCATGTCGGCGGAGGCGTCGGACATGAGCAGCTGGCTTTTGATGGGACTTCCCGGAGTCGCGCTGGCCGGGCTCGTCGGGATGAACGGAACTTTCGCCGAGGCGGTGTGGACCGCGGTCGGACTTGCCATCGGGACTTATGTAAACTGGCTCGTCGTGGCAAAGCGCCTCAGGATCTATTCTGAGCACGTAAATGCGAGCACGATTCCGGATTATCTTTCCAACAGGTTCAATGACAAGTCGGGCATTCTCATAGGAATATCCGCTCTTATTATCATAATTTTCTTCGTGCCGTACGTCGCGTCCGGATTCGCCGGAGTTGGAAAGCTTTTCAACAGCCTGTTCGGGATCGACTACCACATGGTAATGGTCGTCGGCGCGGTGATCATCGCAACATATACGCTGCTCGGAGGGTTCCTTGCGGCATCGACGACTGACTTCATCCAGAGCATCATAATGACGCTCGCTTTGTTCATCGTGTGCTTCTTCGGGATCACAAGGGCAGGCGGACTCAGCCAGGTAATCGCGAACACGAATGACGTACCTGGCTACTTCAGCCTGACAGGGCCGGACGGCTCATACAGCGCGCTTCCAATCGTGTCGACACTTGCGTGGGGCCTTGGCTACTTCGGTATGCCGCACATCCTGCTCAGATTCATGGCGATCGAAGACCATGAGAAGCTTACGATGTCACGCCGCATCGCGTCGATCTGGGTCGTTATCTCCATGGGATTTGCGATCTTCATCGGTATCGTCGGGTACTCATTCGCAAAAGAAGAAGGACTGATCGGCGATGGCTTTGATCCGGAGAGGATCATCGTCTACATCGCGTCATATATAAGCAAAATCAACCCGCTCATGGCGATCATCGCCGGCCTGATCATCTCAGGCATCCTGGCGTCCATCATGTCGACGTCAGACTCACAGCTCCTCGCCGCGGCGTCAAGTGTCTCGGAGAACATCATCCACCGCTTTATCGTCAAAAACATGTCGGAAGTGAATCAGATGGTGCTCGCAAGGGTGACGGTAGTAATCATCGCAGTGCTCTCCTGTGTGTTCGCATGGGATCCTAACTCAAGCGTGTTCAGGATCGTATCGTTTGCATGGGCTGGATTCGGCGCGTCATTCGGACCGGTCGTACTGCTCAGCCTCTTCTGGAAGAGGACGAACAAGTGGGGCGCGATCGCCGGGGTGATCGCCGGCGGTGTAATGATCTTCGTCTGGAAGTTCGGTATTGCGACTCTGGGCGGAGTGTTCACGATCTATGAGCTTCTTCCTGCATTCATCGTAAGCGCTGTAGCTATCGTCGTGGTGAGCCTCATCACAGGCGAGCCTGAGAAGAAAGTACAGGAAGATTTTGACGAAGTAGACAAGCTGGTGAAAGAGCTTAAGTAGGCAGTATTGCTGCTTTTGGAGACAGGTGCAGTAAGTATATGCGAAAAGCAGCATAGACATAAACGAGAGGACTTAACAACAATGGGAAAGAATTTAGCCAAGACATATGATCCTAAGGATTTCGAGGACAGGATCTATAAAATGTGGGAGGACAACGGCTGCTTCAGGGCGGAGGTAGATCCGGAGAAGAAGCCGTATACCATCATGATGCCGCCTCCAAATATCACGGGGCAGCTCCATATGGGGCATGCGCTGGACCAGACGCTCCAGGATGTGCTCACGAGATGGAAGAGGATGGAGGGCTACAGTGCTCTCTGGCTTCCTGGCTCTGACCATGCGAGCATCGCGACTGAGGTGAAAGTCGTTAATGAGATCCGCGAGAAGGAAGGCCTTGAGAAAGAAGACCTCGGCCGTGAGGAGTTCCTCAAGCGCGCATGGGCATGGAAGAAAGAGTACGGCGGACGCATAACGCGCCAGTGCCGTAAGCTCGGCGACTCCTGCGACTGGAGCCGTGAGAGATTCACGATGGACGAGGGCTGCAGCAAAGCTGTCAGAAAGCAGTTCTGCAACCTCTACAGGAAAGGCCTGATCTACAAAGGAAACAGGCTCGTAAACTGGTGCCCGAGCTGCGGGACTTCGCTCTCGGACGCTGAGGTGGAGCATGAGGATATGGAGGGACTGTACTGGTACTTCCGCTATCCTTCAGCAGAGCCGGACGGTCCTTCGATCACAGTTGCGACATCACGTCCTGAGACGATGTTCGGAGATACCGCGATCGCTGTTCCAATCGGAGACGAGAGGTTCAAGGACATAGTCGGCCACAAGGTGGTACTTCCGATCGTCGGCCGTGAGATCCCGGTAGTGGAAGACCCGTATCCGGATCCTGAAAAGGGAACAGGTGCTGTAAAGATCACACCGGCGCACGACCCTAACGACTTTGAGGTAGGGCAGCGCCATAACCTTGAGGTGCTCCAGTGCATCGGTAAAGACGCGAAGATGACAGAACTTGCCGGTAAGTACGCCGGCATGGACAGGTATGAGTGCCGCAAGCTCTGGGTAAAAGAGCTTGAAGACGCCGGATACCTTGTAAAGACAGAGAAGATGACTATCCCTGTAGGAACATGCTACAGGTGCCATACGAATATCGAGCCTATGCTTTCGGACCAGTGGTTCGTGAAGATGCAGGAGCTCGCGAAGCCTGCTATCGAAGCGGCTGAGTCGGGCAAGCTCCAGCACGTTCCTGACAGGTTCCAGAAAGTGTACTTAAGATGGCTGTACGAGATCCGCGACTGGTGCATCTCGCGCCAGCTCTGGTGGGGCCACAGGATCCCTGCATGGTACTGCGACGACTGCGGCGAAGTGATCGTTTCTGAAGAAGACCCGACAGTCTGCCCGAAGTGCGGGAGCAGGCACATCCACCAGGACGAAGACGTGCTCGACACATGGTTCAGCTCAGCGCTCTGGCCGTTCTCAACACTCGGCTGGCCTGGCCAGGGAGAGCGGACCCAGCTGCCCGCGTCCAGGTCGCACTGGCC
>CAZBFD010000119.1:0-5633 GCA_964491055.1 uncultured Eubacterium sp. | reverse complement strand
GCTGAGGCAACAAAAGCAGCTGAAGAAGAGGTAGAGGACGCTGAAGCAGCTCCTGAAGAGGAAAAGCCGAAGAAGCCTGCGAAAAAGAAAGCGCCAAAGAATAAAAAGGAAGAGACTCTGACCGAGGAAGAGCCGACTCCTGAATCTCCAGAGAAGACTGAGGAAAAGAAGCCTAAGAAGCCTGCGAAGAAAAAAGCCTCGAAAAAGAAGAAAAAAGAAGAAGACCTGATCGAGGAAGAGCTGAAGTCTGAAGAGTTCGGTGAACCGGATTTTGATGACCTGGAGCCTGCATTCCCGGATATCACAGAGGATGAGATGCGGGATGATTTTGCTCCGGAGGATGAGATCAGCACGGACGGCATGGACAGCGAGCAGATAAAGGACATCTTCGTGGAGAAACTGTCACAGCGCGCCCAGAAGCATAACGGAACGCTGACTTACAGCGAGATGTATGAGTATCTCGACTCACAGGACCTGAACAAGAACCAGATAGACGACATATATGACTCGCTCCTCACCAAGGGGATAGAGATCACGACGAATCTCGAGGAAGATGACTTTGACAGCATCATCGAGGATGATGACGCTCTTCCGGATGATGAGACTGACGGAGTGATCATCGACGAGACAGGTGAGATCGATGTGGAGAAGACAATACCTAAGGGTGTCGCCGTTGACGACCCTGTAAGGATGTATCTCAAGGAGATCGGCAAAGTGCCTCTGCTCTCGGCAGATGAAGAGATCGAGCTAGCGAAGAGAATGGAGAAGGGCGATGAAGATGCCAAGAACAGGCTCTGTGAAGCTAACCTGAGACTCGTAGTCAGTATCGCCAAGAGATATGTGGGACGCGGCATGCTGTTCCTCGATCTTATCCAGGAAGGAAACTTAGGCCTTATCAAGGCGGTCGACAAGTTCGACTACAGGAAGGGATACAAATTCTCCACTTATGCGACATGGTGGATCAGGCAGGCCATCACGAGGTCTATCGCTGACCAGGCACGTACTATCAGGATCCCTGTACATATGGTCGAGACGATCAACAAGCTGACCAGGATATCCAGGCAGCTTCTCCAGAAGTACGGCCGCGAGGCGACTCCTGAAGAGATCTCGAAGGAAATGGGTATTTCGGTTGACAAAGTCCGTGAGATACAGAAGATCTCGCAGGAGCCTGTGTCGCTTGAGACTCCTATCGGAGAAGAAGAGGACAGCCATCTCGGCGACTTCATCCCTGATGAGGATGTCCCGGCTCCTGCTGACGCTGCGGCATTCTCAATGCTGAAGGAGCAGATCGTAGAGGTGTTGGATACGCTTACAGACAGGGAGCAGAAAGTGCTCCGCCTGAGGTTCGGCCTGGACGACGGAAGGACGCGTACACTCGAGGAAGTCGGGAAGGAATTCGACGTAACAAGAGAGCGTATCAGGCAGATAGAGGCAAAGGCGCTGCGTAAGCTCCGCCATCCGAGCAGAAGCAAGAAGCTTAAGGATTATCTGGAGTAGTTGGGGTTTCGCCGGCCGCGGCTGCCTTTGAAACAGCCGCAGGACCGGCTGAATGGAGATCAAATGACAATAAGGCTTAACGCGAGGCTCAGGCAGATAGCGTCATATATAGGCGCTGGCAATTCTGTATGCGACGTCGGGACGGATCACGGATTCCTTCCGATCTATCTTGCAGAGCAGGGCGGACATGATCCGTTGATCATGTCAGACGTGAGCAGAGGCTCGCTTGAAAAGGCTGTCGCAGACGCGAAGGATGAGCTTCCTGAGAATGAGATCCCTGATGCAAGGCTCGGGGACGGGCTTGACGTTCTTGATCCCGGCGAGGTGGATGATGTCGTTATCGCAGGGATGGGCGGTATTCAGATACTGGACATACTTACCTGGGATTTCAGGAAGACTCTGACATACGGCAGATTCATATTCCAGCCGAGGCGGGATGCCGCGCTTCTCAGGAGATGGCTTGAGATCAATAAGTTTACAATAATCGAACAATGTATAGTACCTGAAAACGGGAGGTACAGTGAGATCATCTTCGTAAGCAGTGACGGCGCAGAAGCTGTTGACATCGATTTCTATGAGCGGCTGCCGCTTCTCGAGGCTTTTGACGGTGATCCGGATAAGCTTGCGGAATATGAATATCCCGGCGACCTGAAAGATCCGTCCGGGAGCGGGATCGACAGACAGTATTTTGATGCTGAGCTGAAGAAGACAGGCATGATCATCGAGAATATAGAGCAGAATTCCGACGCAAAGGATGTACTGGCGCTTCACCACGCGCGCATGAGGAGGCTTGAAGAGCTATGCGGAAAGAAGAACTGATCAGGGCGATAGAGAGCTTTGCTCCGCCTGAGCTCGCCGAGGAATGGGACAACACCGGAGTCCAGATAGATATGGGTTATCCCGAGGTAAAGCGCGTGCTCACGGCGCTTGAGATCACTGACGACGTGATCGACGAGGCGATGAACAGCGAGGCAGACTGGATCGTGACGCACCACCCGCTGATATTCACAAGCACATCGTCGATAGATTACGCTGACAATTCAGGCCGATATATTGAAAGGCTCATACGCGCCGGGATCTCGGTATACTCGTCACACACTGCTTTCGACAAGACTGAAGGCGGGAACAACGACTATCTCGGGAAGATCCTCGGATTCACGGATGTCAGGCACTTTGACAGCGGCAACGGGTATCTGAGGCGCGCAGATCTTCCGGAAGAGAAATTCTTCGGCGACATCATCAAAGACTCGTCGGAAGCTCTCGGTATAGACCTGAGGCTCTTCAGGGCGGTAGGCGACCCTGAGGCAAAGATAAGCCGCGTAGGCTGGTGCACAGGATCAGGAGCAGAATTCATACAGGAAGCCTTCGATGAAGGGTGCGGCCTGTACATAACAGGCGACGTGAAATACCACGACGCACAGCTCGCTAAGGGACTCGGGATCTGTGTGCTCGACTGCGGGCACTACGGCACCGAAAAGTGCTTCATAGAAAACATGGCAGAAGTGCTTGAGAAGAGCACAGACGCAGAAATAATAAGATCGAGTGCGGATATAAATCCGTTCTCGTGGTAGTGTGTAACAAACAATGACTGGGTAGGCCAGACGGTCGCATGGCTGCTCTTCAGGGAGTAAGAATGAGGAAAGTCCGGGCTCCACAGGGCAAGGATGCCGTGATAACGTCCGGCGTAGGTAACTATAGGGAAAGTGCAACAGAAACATACCGCCGAAACGGGTAATGCCGTGGCAAGGGTGAAATGGCGAGGCAAGAGCTCACCGGCGTCCCGGAGACGGGGCGGCTGTGTAAACCCCATCCGGAGCAAGGTCGGGGGACATATAGGGGCGGCCCGTCCCTGTCCCGGTAGTGGACCGCTTGAGCTGGCAGAGATGCTTAGCCTAGATAGATGATCGTCTAATACAGAACCCGGCTTACAGACCTGCCCAGTCTTTTTTATATTAGTATATGGCGAATGAGCATGCGGAAAAACTGAACAAGATGGGGACTGAGCCCATACCGAAGCTGCTGGTCTCCATGTCCTGGCCGGCGATCCTGTCGATGACGATCGCTGCGCTATACAACATGGTCGACAGCATCTACGTTTCGAGGGTGAGCACAGATGCGCTCACGGGGCTTTCATATGCTCTCCCGGTGCAGCTTTTCATCATATCCGTAGCGGTCGGCACCGGCGTTGGTGTCAATTCACTCATCGCGAGAAGGCTAGGTGCAAGGCGCTATGAGGAAGCGAATCTTGCTGCAGATACGAGCATATGGCTGTCAGTGTTCAACTGGGTCATATTCGTTCTGATCGGGCTGTTCCTGGCGAAGCCTTTCATCGGGTTCTACACTGATGACGAGGAGATATTCAGGTACGGCTCGGAATACCTGACAATAATCATGACGCTGAGCTTCTGCTCCATAGCGGAGATCAACCTTGAAAAGGTGCTCCAGGCGACCGGTAACATGCTCGCGCCGATGATAATAAGCATGTCGGGGTGCATAACGAATATCATACTTGACCCGATACTTATCTTCGGTTTGTTCGGCCTTCCCAGGCTTGAAGTAAGAGGAGCGGCGCTTGCGACAGTGATCGGCCAGGCAGTTTCTCTCCTGATCGCGGTAGTGATCATGAAGAAACAAAACCATGCCGTTAAAATAAATTTGAAGAACTTCAGGATCAGGTGGGATATCGTAAGAGACATCTACGCCGTCGGCTTCCCGACGATCGTCATGCAGTCGATAGGATCCGTAATGCTCATCGGGTACAACTGGATAATATCACCGACTCCGGGGGCTGTCGCGGTGCTCGGAGTTTATTTCAAGATAGAGTCATTTATATTCATGCCGGTGTTCGGGCTCCAGCAGGGGACGCTTCCGCTGCTCGGATTCAACTACGGCGCAAGAAACAAGGAACGGATGATATCAACATTCAAGGTATCGCTCCTGATATCATGTATCATCATGCTCATCGGAACGCTGGCATTCCAGCTGTTCCCTGAGTTCTTCCTCGATCTGTTCGATCCGGACGAAAACATGATGAAGATCGGCGTGAATGCTCTACGGGAGATAAGCTGGTGCTTCATACCGGCTGCTTTCGGGATCACAATGGAAACAGTGTTCCAGGCGACAGGCCACGGCGTGTACAGCCTTATGGCGTCAGTGATACGCCAGCTCGTGGGGATACTTCCCCTTGCATACCTGCTGTACCATACATACGGGATATCGATGACTTGGTTTTCATTCGCACTCGCCGAGCTGCTCGGCCTGGCATACTCTACGGTAATGCTGATAATACTTTACAACAGGGAGATCAAAACCCTGCCGGCTTCAGTTGAATAGTTGTCAGAAAGAACCGTCCCTATTGACAACTTTCTGCACGTTTTGAGGTATATCTATGCGTTTAGGAATTGATGTTGGATCTACAACTGTAAAGCTGATCCTTCTTGATGAGAAGGGGAATGTGGAATACGCGCGGTATGAGCGCCACATGTCCAATGTTTTCGAGAAGGTCAAGGAGATGCTCGCGGATCTTTTTGAGGAGCGCGGGGACATCGTCGTCAGGACCGTTATAACCGGTTCGGGCGGGCTTTCGCTTGCAAATCTTCTGGGAATTAAGTTCGAGCAGGAGGTCATCTCCTGCAGCAAGGCAGTCGAGACTTTGATCCCTGAGACTGACGTCGTGATAGAGCTGGGCGGTGAGGACGCCAAGATCACTTTCTATGGTGCGACGATCGAGCAGAGGATGAACGGGACATGTGCCGGCGGCACCGGCGCGTTCATCGACCAGATGGCGATACTTCTGAATACTGACGCTAACGGTCTTAATGAAGCTGCAAAGGAATATAAGATAATATATCCTATCGCCGCGAGGTGCGGCGTATTCGCCAAGACTGATATCCAGCCGCTCATCAACGACGGTGCCGCGGTCTCTGACCTTGCGGCGTCAATATACCAGGCAGTCGTGAATCAGACGATCTCAGGCCTTGCGTGCGGCCATGTGATAAAAGGAAAAGTCGCGTTCCTGGGAGGACCGCTCACATTCATGTCGGAGCTCAGGAAGCGTTTCATCGAGACGCTGGAGATTAAGGATGAGGACGTGATCTTCCCTGAGAATTCCAAGTACTTTGTCGCGATCGGAGCAG
>CAZBFD010000118.1:0-5681 GCA_964491055.1 uncultured Eubacterium sp. | reverse complement strand
GCAAAGGTCTGCAAAACCTCTATGCCCCAGTTCGAATCTGGGTGTCGCCTCCAAAAAATGCAGCGGTCAGGCCGCTGCATTTTTTCGTGCGTATGTGACAAAAGTTGTCAGAAAGAACCGTCCCCGTTGACAACTACAGGTCGCAGGCGACGAGGTCTTCGTAAGTCTGGCGGCGTACTGCCCAGCGGACATTTCCGGCTTTTATGAACACGATGCCCGGGCGTACTAGCCTGTTGTAGTTGGATGCCATTGAGAAGTTATATGCGCCTGTCCCGAGCACTGCGACGATGTCGCCGCGCACTGGCTTCGGGAGCATTATGTTCTCCTGGATCAGGTCGCCGCTCTCGCAGCATCTTCCGCAGACTGAGCACTTGAAGTCGCTCGGGTCGTTCATCCTGTTTGCAAGCAAGACTGTATATCTCGCCTTGTAGAGCGCATAGCGCGGATTGTCAGGCATTCCGCCGTCTACTGTAACGTAGCTCCGGTATCCTTCTATCGTCTTCACTCCGCCGGTCGTGTACAGCGTGAGGCCTGCTGTCGCAACTGAGCTTCTTCCCGGCTCGAGCATGATCGCAGGTACCGGATAATCCAGCTCATCGCACTTTGCGTTAAGGTGCTCCGACAGGGCTTTGATGTTGGCAGCGATGTCGACCTGCGGGTCTGTGTCCACGTAACGGACAGCGAATCCGCCGCCGAGGTTTAAGACGTCAGCAGTGAAGCCGTATCTCTCACGCATCTTCACCGCGAAGTCCATGAGGATGTCTACAGCGTCGCAGAACGGATCCGGCTCGAATATCTCGGAACCGATGTGGCTGTGGAAGCCGCGGACATTGATGTTCTTCTTTGACAGAGCGGCTCCGACGAATTCTTCCGCCTGGCCTGTTTCGATCGGGACGCCGAACTGGCAGTCGATCTTTCCTGTGTTGACTGCTTCAAACGTGTGCGGATTTATGCCCGGCGTGATCCTGAGCAGCACGTTCTGTGTCACGCCCATCTCTCCTGCGATCCGGTCAAGCGCGTCGAGCTCGTTATAGTTGTCTACGATGAACCAGCCGACCTTGTGCTCAAGCGCGAAGCGTATATCCTCGTCTGTCTTGTTGTTCCCGTGGAAGTACATCTTCTCAGGCGGAAATTCCGCGGCTGCGGCCGTGTATATCTCGCCCGGGGACACAAGGTCCGCCGACATTCCCTCAGAGTCGATAACCGGGTAGATCCCCTTGAAGCAGAGCGCCTTGCTCGCGAGGAGCGGGGCGCTTCCGGCCCTGAAGTATTTGTTCATAGCGTCGACGTAAGTCCTGATGTTGGTCCTCAGCTTGTCCTCGTCCATAACATAAAGCGCTGTGCCGAACTCATGCGCGATATCGACCGTGTCCACACCTCCGATGGTGAGGTGGCCCTGTTCATTTATTCCTAGGTTGTCGTATAGCATATTGTTCTCCATTGTATTTTACAGCATGTGGGCGCGGAGCTCTTCCGGTGTGAGCGGTGAGAGCAGGGCAGGCGGCACGTCGAAGACCGTCATGCAGCCGGTGTGGCCGGTGTCGTTAAGACGCTTTATCGCGCGTGCGTATGCGGTGAGGATGCTTCCTGTGAACATCGGGTTGGAGTCGAGGTCCAGCTTGAACTCGTATGTGTCGTGCATCTCGAGATCATACCCGGTGCGGCCGCTCCTGATCACGCTCCCGCCATGCGGAAGGCCTGCATGCTCGCGGTCCATTTCTTCCTGTGTGATGAAGGTGACGGTCGTGTCATAATCCGAGAAATAGTTCGGCATTTCCTTGATCGTCTTTTCGATCAAAGCCTTGTCTGCTCCTTCTTCTGCGACTACGTACACTTCACGCGTATGCTTTTCCCTTGTCGAAAGCTCCGGGTCTTCACCTGCTCTTACGCGGTCCATCGCCTCCGGAACAGGGTTGGTG
The DNA here is from genome assembly GCA_964491055.1 of uncultured Eubacterium sp. Classification (GTDB taxonomy): domain Bacteria; phylum Bacillota; class Clostridia; order Peptostreptococcales; family Anaerovoracaceae; genus Aminicella. The sequence goes on along the minus strand of CAZBFD010000118.1, from coordinate 3,762 downwards.
TACTGACGCGCGTCGAGCACTCCTTCTATCCTTCTTACTGCGTCTGAGTGGCCCTGGCTTACACCGCGCCCCCAGAATGTGTAATCCTTACCTTCAGGAAGCACGCATGCTCCATAGAGCCTTGCGAGTGAGAAGAGGCCCGGATCCCAGCCCGCTGAGATCAGGGCGGTCGTCCCGGCAGCCTTGCATGCCGCATCTACGTCAGCAAAGTGCTCAGGTATCCTTGCGTGAGTGTCAAAGCTGTCGATAACATTGAATTTTGCCGCGACTTCCGGGGTCATCTCCGGAAGGTCAGTCGCGCTTCCGGCGCAGAGGATCATGACGTCGATGTCACCTTTAAAATCAGCGATCGAGTCATACGGACACACCTTCGCGCCTTCAGTTCTTATCTTTAAGTTTTCAGGGTCACGGCGGGTGAATACAGCTGCGAGCTCCATGTCATCAGCATGGCTCACAGCCGCCTCGACGCCTCTTCCAAGATTTCCATATCCAATTATTCCTACTCTCATATATTCCTCTTTTCTATCCAAGCAGATCTTCCATGTTATAGTATCCGGGCTCTTTTCCGATGAGGAACTTCGCCGCGGCGATGGCGCCGTCTGCGAAGAGGGCGCGGTCGTGTGCCTCGTGTTTCAGGCGGATCGTCTGGTTCGGCGTCGCGAAGATGACTTCGTGCTCGCCGGTGACGTTGCCCATTCTGAGTGAGTGGATGCCGATCTCATCCGGCGTCCTCTTGCACTGCCCGGACCTTCCGAACTTGTATTCTGCTTCAGGGCGGACTCCTTTGACAGTGTCCGCGAGCATGAGAGCTGTCCCGCTCGGGGCGTCTGCCTTCTGGTCGTGGTGCGCTTCGATGATCTCAACTTCAGCGTCAGGGAAGATCTCAGCCGCCTGTTTGACGAGACGGTTAAGAAGCGCTATTCCGACTGACATGTTGGCCGACTGGAAGACAGGTATCTCAGACGAGGCTTTGATGATGGCAGCCTTCTCGTCGTCGGTGTGGCCTGTCGTACAGACTACACACGGGATCCCGCGCCTCACACAGTAATCCATGAGGGCCGGCGCTGATGTATGGAATGAGAAATCGATCGCGACGTCGCAGTCACCATCAAAATCTTCAAGGCTCTTGATGAAGCCTTCGTCTTCATTCCCGAAAGCGTCGACCAGGGCGCAGACTTCCATGTCAGGGTCTTGTTCGATAAGTGATGTGAGCTTTCGGCCCATGCGGCCTGCTGCTCCGTTTACCAGTACTTTGATGCTCATTATTCATTGACCTCCAGTCCGAGAGCCTTCATCTCAGCGATCAGCTTCGCATAGTTATCTCCCTCCATCGGTGTAAGCGGCAGCCTTACATAGTTGTCGCAGATACCGAGCGCGGCGCATGCGGCCTTTACAGGGATAGGGTTGACCTCACTGAAGAGGGCGCCTACGATCTTCTTGTACTTGAACTGGAGCTCTGCAGCACCCTGGACGTCCCCGGCGAACCATCTGTTGGTGATCTCAACAGTCTGCCTCGGCATGATGTTGGAGAGAACTGAGATGCAGCCCTTGGCGCCGAGCGCGAGCAGCGGAACGATCTGGTCGTCGTTTCCTGAGTACAGGTCGAGTTTTCCATTTACACGTGACATGGTGTCAACGATCTTGGAGATGTTGCCGTTTGCCTCTTTTATAGCTACGATGTTATCGTTTTTCGCGAGCTCTTCGAATGTGGCCGGCTCGATATTTACGCCTGTCCTTGACGGGATGTTATAGATCACGACAGGAGCAGTGCTCTCGTCAGCGTACTGGTTGTACATCTCGATCAGGCCCTTCTGTGTAGCCTTGTTGTAGTAAGGCGTAACTACGAGGACGCCGTCGACTCCGGATTCGCATGCGCTCTTTGTGAGCTGCAGTCCGTAAGCTGTGTCGTTCGATCCTGTTCCTGCGATGACCGGGACTCTTCCCGCGACCTTGTCGCAGCAGAATGCGATCGTTCTCTTATGCTCTTCGTCTGTAAGAGTCGATCCTTCACCTGTAGTACCGCAGACGATAAGAGCATTGATGCCTTCTTCGATCTGCCAGTCGATCATCCTTCCGAACTGCTCGTAGTTGACTCCGTTCTCGTCGAGCGGTGTGATGATAGCTGTACCGATTCCCTGGAAAATAGTTTTCTTCATTTGTTGACCTCCTGAATAAAAGAAAAAACAGCGGTGCGGAACCAGCTGCCTGATAATCTAATACATGCGCCCGCCATGGATCTCTTTCCGGGCTTACGGCCTGCCATATAAGCAAATTGCCGTCGTCACATGTTCATATCAAGGATAGCGCTCCGCAAATACTTGCGACAGTCATACGGATATTGTTCCGTATGCCCAGCTCATCTCCCCGGGCAGAAAAGGAAATTGCTTCGGCGCCCATGCCTTTCGCCGGTACCGGATCTGCTCTCCTTATATGTACCGGATACTTATCATGCAGCGCATCCTCTATCTCACTAATCAATATACTACCTTGCGACACTGCCTGTCAATAAATACTGTATAAAAATATTATATATATGCAGTAAAAACAAAAAATATACATAAAATATACATGCATGGTGATGGCCGGATCTGCTTGAATGTAACCCTTTGAAAACGGGCAGGGTTACATCAGAGCCACTATACGGAGCATGTATGGAAAAATGACGAAATGTCACTGAAAATAAGCGTTTTTTTTGTGTATTTACTGCTATTTATATTGACATATCGGGCGAATAGTGCAAAACTAATTATGTATACTATATAAAAAATCTATAATTGCGAGGCTGATGCAGGCGTTTGCTGCAGCTGTGCATACAGTTGCATCCGGCGCTCAGCACCACCTCAGACCAGAAGTGTAGGTAGATACCTAATAGTTTAATCTTGACATCACAGGCAGCGGGTTCTTTACCTATCAGAAAGGTAAGAAAATGGAGATCACTGATATCAGGATCAGAAGAGTTGACGCAGACAGCAAGATGAAAGCCGTTGTCTCGGTCACATTTGATGATGAATTCGTTGTCCATGACATCAAGATCATCGAGGGCCAGAACGGTCTTTTCATAGCTATGCCGAGCAGAAAGATGGGCGAGGGAGATTTCAGGGACATCGCGCATCCTCTCAAATCTGAAACAAGAAACAGGATCAGGGATGCCATCCTCGAGGAATATGCCAAGCTTCCAGAAGATGCTCCAGATGATCCTTCCGAAGAATAAAATCCCCGGATAGTTTAAGAACAATTCAAAAAGCTGAAATCAACATTAAGCCGCGTGCAGCCGATGTATGCAGCTTTTTGTTTTGCCTTAAATGTGTTTTTGGGGACGGTTCTGAAAAACACATTCAGAACCGTCCCTTTTGTCGCATTTTTGTGCTATACTAATTGTGTATGGTCATGTGCCGTATCATGCTCTTGCGCAGGGGGGCGCGAGCACGCGGCACGGCCAGGTGCTCAAGGAGGATCACTGATGGTCGATCTTAAGAATCACAGGAATATACACTGCATCGGCATTGGCGGTATCGGGGTGTCCGCTCTTGCCAAGATCCTCAAATCAAGGGGATATAATGTCACCGGCTCTGACATGAAGGAGTCGGAGATGACTGACCAGCTCGAGGAGCTCGGGATCAAAGTCTTTATCGGACACCGCGCTGAGAACGTTGAGGGCGCGGACCTTATTATATATTCAGCTGCTATCGCGCCGGAGAACCCGGAGATCAAAAGGGCGATGGAGCTCGGTATCGAGCTCGCGAGCAGGGCAGAGCTGCTCGG
>CAZBFD010000117.1:0-5806 GCA_964491055.1 uncultured Eubacterium sp. | reverse complement strand
ATGTCGCCATGAACACGCTCGTATCGGATGCTGAGCTTGAAGAGGGCGCTGATTACGCTGAGTTCCTGTATGAGGCCGGGGTAGACGGTGTTATCATACAGGATCTCGGGCTGGGGCACCTTATCCACGAGCGTATCCCTGGTCTTGAGATGCATCTTTCCACGCAGGCTACTGCGGTCGGTCCTGTCGCGGTCTCGACCGCGGCATCTTTAGGCTATTCCCGCGTCGTGCCCGCGCGGGAGCTCAGCCTGTCTGAGCTCCGCGCGGCCTGCGCCAACGGCGCAGGGGCAGAAGTCGAAGCCTTCTGCCACGGCGCGCTCTGTATCTGCTACTCCGGCCAGTGCCAGCTCAGCAGGTATAACGGGGGAAGGAGCGGGAATCGCGGCTCCTGCGCGCAGCCGTGCAGGCTCCGTTACAATACGCTTACAGAAAACGGGACAGCGCTTACTGCGGGAGTCCCGAGCTATCCGCTCAGCCCGAAGGACCTCTGCCTTATCGATGACCTCGGAAGCATGATAGACGCAGGCGTCGCTTCACTTAAGATCGAGGGCCGCCTGAAATCGCCGGAGTACGTTGCGGTCGTCACGGGAATATACAGGAAATACATAGATAAATATCTGGATAACGGCTATTACACAGTTTCCAGAGAGGACAGGGAAGCGCTCACGCAGATCTTCAGCAGAGGAGGCTCATGCAAGGGCTACCTTGAAGGAAAGACAGGCCGTGAGCTCATGTCTGGAGATGTTCCGAAGAACAGCGGCGTAAGAGTCGGAACCGTCGTGGGCCGCGGTAAGAACGACCATCAGGTGATCGTGAAGCTGAGCCGGGGCATTGAGACCGGAGACGGTATTGAGATACACGGCAAGGAACTTATCAGCAACATCGTCACATACATAAAGGCGAATGATGACGGTACAACAATGATCGGCGATTTCCGCGGCGAGATCACAGAAGGAGCCGCGGTCTACCGCACGTCATCCAAGACCCAGCTAAAAGAAGCGAGGAAGACTTTCCAGAGCCTTGATTTTGAGAGCGTCGGGAAGAGGAAGCTCCCGGTTAAAGCCGAGATGAGGATAGACGGAGAGACTTTGATCCTGGGGATCGAAGCGTCAGACGGAACATATTCAGAGTGCATCCGCGCCATCCCCGCGAAGCTTGAAGACGGGGACGGGACATCTGACCGGTTCGACAAGGCCCTCCGGAAGACCGGCGGCACTCCGTTTGAGGTTACGGATATCCGTATACCGAGGGAAGTCCGCGAGCTTTCGATGAAAGTCTCCGAGATAAACGACATGCGCCGCGTCGCGCTGTCAGCCATGGAGAACAAGATAATCAAGAGGATCCACCGCGATCCGTCACCATATTATGCCGAGAAGGCGCGTCTGGACGGCACATATGTCGCACTCGACGAAAATCACGACGGGCGGACCGTCACATTCACCCAGAAACAGCTCGAGGAGGCGGCAGGCCAGGGGCAGGCATCATCCGCCATGCAGCATCAAAACCCTGACTCTGCAGCTGATGGAAAGAGTCTTAACAATGAACGCAGTAAAGACGGATTCTGGGAATCCAAGGAAGAGGTGGAAGAGCAGGAGAAACCTGCAGCTTCAGGAAAGCTTGGGACCATAGAGCTGTATTTCCTTGACTGGAACGACTTTGCGGGATTCAGGGCAGGAGCAGATGTTGCAAAGCTTCTAGCTGAGAAGAATGTGAGCATAACCGCACTGATCCCTCTCGTGGATGTGATACGGAATGCGCAGAAGCTTGCGAAAGTCAAGTTCAGGCCGTATATCTCCGCGGTATGCAAGGGACGTGAAGACATGTTCCTTAAGAACAATTTCGAAGCGGTGCAGGCAGTGGTGGACCAGACAGGATGCTACGTCGGGAACCTCGACTGGATCACGCCGCTCGTAAAGCGCGGGATGAAAGTCTACGCCGACTACGGGCTTAACGTATTCAACAGCGAGACGCCGAAAGCCCTTGGCGAGCTTGGCGTAGTCGGCTACCAATACAGCCTCGAGCATGAAGATAAAGACTCAGGAGCATATCCGCTCATGGTACTCGAGCATGATCCGGACGGGAGCATGCTCGTCGATCCGCTCGGACGAAAGTACCTGTTAAAGCGCCGCGATTTCTCGTCACAGGTCATCCTGCGTCCGGAGTACGCAGACGAAGCAGAGCTGATGCGCCTGTTCAGGGCCGCAGTCCAGAAGCTCGAGTGCACAGGCGTACCTTCGGTTCGTATATACATTTAGTAATATAAAAGACAGCCTGCATAATGCTGGGCTCGGACACGGCTCTCGCCTAGCTGCGGCTAAACGCAGTGGTACTAACCTCATGCATCGCCTTACGGCTCGCATTCGCTAAGTACCAGCTACCGCAGATGCCCTCGCCAGTATTATGCAGGCTGTCTTTTTGTTTGCTTAGTGTAAAACGCTTCCGAGGAATGCCTTCGTACGTTCCTGTTTCGGAGCACCGAAGATCTCTTCCGGTGTTCCCTGTTCAACGATCACGCCGCCGTCAATAAATATCACCTTATCGGATACTTCTCTTGCGAATCCCATCTCGTGGGTGACGACGATCATCGTCATTCCTTCGTCCGCGAGTTTTCTCATTACATCGAGAACTTCGCCGACCATCTCAGGGTCAAGCGCTGACGTCGGCTCGTCGAAAAGCATTATCTCAGGGTCCATTGCGAGGGCGCGCGCTATCGCGACTCTCTGCTGCTGACCGCCGGAAAGTGAATCCGGCCGCGACTGGGCCTTGTCAGCGAGCCCGACGAGATCAAGGAGCTCCATAGCCTTCTTCTCCGCAGCCTCTTTGGACATTTTCTTTACATGTATCGGCGCTGCGGTTATATTCCCGAGCACGGTCATGTTCTTGAAGAGATTGAAGCTCTGGAACACCATCCCCATCTTCTCACGGATCTGGATGATGTTATCTTCTGTGATCTCAGTCCCGTCCAGCTTTATCGACCCGCTGTCAGGCGTCTCCAGCCTGTTAAGGCAGCGGAGGAATGTAGACTTTCCGCCGCCGGAAGGTCCGATCACGCAGAGCACTTCTTTATCTTCTATAGTCTGGCTTATTCCTTTCAGCACCTGCAGGGCGCCGAATGATTTCTTAAGGTCTTTTATCTCTATCATGCCGCGCCTCCTATCTGGTCTCTCTCTGGCTGGCTGTTTCGTTCGCGAGGATCGTTGCTTCGATCTCCTCCTCAGAAGCATCCGTCGGATCCGGTTCTTCCTCAGGCTCCAGCATGGAGGAAGTGTCCTTCGCCTCGGCTTTGATGCCCTTGCCGGAGAGCTTCTTCTCCATCAGGAGAACAAGCTTGGAAAGAGGAATTGTGAAGACCATGTAAGCGAGAGCGGCGCCTATATAAGCCGTAAAAGTCTCGAATGTGGCAGCAGACAGCAGCGCCGCGCGCCTCAGTATCTCGACCGCGCCGGCATAAGACAGGACCGCGGTCTCTTTAATCATCGTGACGAATTCATTACCCAGGGACGGCAGGATGATCCTGAACGCCTGCGGGAGCACGACGAGCCGCATCGTCTGTGAATGCGTCATGCCTAGCGACATCGCGGCTTCAGTCTGTCCCTTCTCGACTGCCTGGAGGCCGCCTCTTATGATCTCCGCCATGTACGCCGCGCTGTTCATTCCGCAGACTACCATGCACGGAATTATAAGTTCCGGCCACCTGAATGGGATGCCGTTCTTCTGCATGAGCTGCGGAACGCCGTACGCGAATATCAGGGCCTGCACGACCATAGGCGTGCCGCGGATTATATCGATGTACACGCCCGATACCACGCGAAGGATCCTGAACCTGGACCGCCTCATCATCGCGAGGACGAATCCCAGGATCAGCCCGATTATCACCGCGAGAATACTTACCCCGACTGTAAGCGGGGCGCCCTTCATCGCGGTCGTGAATCCAAACCAGAGTTTACTCAGAAAATCCATTGTCTTTAACCTGTCTGCCTGTCTTAACTTCCATACAATCTGACGCCGGCATTAGAGCCGGCGCCGATACTATACTATAAACTTATTGCGATGGGATTATTCCTCATACATGTTCGCGATCTCCCACTTCTCGCAGATCTCGGCGAACTTTCCGCTGTCGATGATGTTCTTGAGTCCGGTGTTCAGCTTTTCCTGGAGCTCGCTGTTTCCTTTTGCGACTGCCATAGCATAACGCTCAGCATTGATGGTCTCGCCGACTGCCTTGAACTCGCCTTCCTTCATCTTCATATATCCCTTTGCTACAGGCTCATCGATGATGACCGCATCAGAGTCGCCGTTCTGCAGCTGCAGTACGCATTCATCAAAACCTTTAAGGATAACTGCTTCTTTGATGAGTCCCTCGTCCTTCAGTCTGTTGACTTCATCAGCGCCTGTAGTTCCTGACTGGCTCGCAACTCTCATATCAGCTGTAAGATCATCCTCACTGTTGATCGTGTTATTGTCAGCCTTGACCATGACTACGAGTCCGCTCTTGTAGTACGGGTCCGTGAAGTCGACCTTTTCCTGTCTCTCAGGCACATCGCCGTTCATTCCGGAAGCAACGATATCGCCGTTTCCAGCTTCAAGCGCCGGGATCAAAGCATCGAATTCCATGGATTTCCATTCAACTTCGAATCCCTGATCCTCTGCTATGGCATTGACCATGTCGACATCAAAACCATCAAGCTCTCCTGATTCAGCGTCAGTTGTATCAAACGGCGGGAAGTCCGGGTTCATCAGGACCACGTACTTTTCACTTCCGCTGTCGCTGCCGCCGTCACCAGAGCCGCCGCACGCAGCCAGGCCGAGAGCCATGCATACACAGAGTGCAAGAACCATGATCAAAGTAATCGTCTTTTTCATTTTCATTCATCCTTTCGTATTTATCATTATTACTTATACATAAAAATTCATATATATGCATAATACCATCAGAAGCCATACCTGTCAACACAAATATGCCTAAAGCTTGCTCCGAAAGGGGACAGTCCCTTTTCGGAGCATTTCAGTACTATGCCGCACTTGCGCGGCGAAGTATATATAATATATAATGTAGAAACTGGCACAGAAAAGATTTTGACAAGTGAGAGGGGGATCCGGGTCATGAACAGGCAGGATATATATGATCTTCTGGAGAGAAAGGGGATATGGCACATAGTTACTGAGCATCCGGCGCTCTGGTCGATGTCAGATGTGTGTGACGTTGAGTTCCCGTACCCGGAGTGTGACGCGAAGAATCTGTTCCTCCGGGAGAAGAAACATCAGAACTTCTATCTAGTCACTGTCCGCGGCGACAAGAGGGTAGACCTGAAGAGATTCCGCGACGAGCAGGGGACGAGGGCGCTTACGTTCGGTAAGCCGGAGGAGCTCGAGGCTTTGTTCGGGGTCGTTCCGGGGATGGTATCTCCGTTCGGGCTGCTGAACGACGCTGACTGCCAGGTGAGGTTCTATATAGATGAAGACTTCTTCAAAGACCCGGGGTATGTCGCTGTCCATCCCAATGACAACACCGCGACCGTGACACTTAAGACGTCAGATCTGGTGGACATCATCCGTGAGCACGGCACCGAGATCAAAACCGTGACGATACCGGAAAAACAGCCGTTTGTGAACAGCTTGTGACTGTACAGAAAAAGTGCAGAAAAAAGTTTTAAAAAACTGAAAAAAGTTGTTGACAAGGGTTGAATGGGATGGTAATATATTAACTGTTCGCGACGAGCGGACACGGGCGAGAGCCTGATGCAGCAGAAGCTGCACAGAACCTAGAAAATTCCATAGACAGGAAACAAGATAGTCAAGAAAAAAG
>CAZBFD010000116.1:0-5925 GCA_964491055.1 uncultured Eubacterium sp. | reverse complement strand
GAGATGATCGAGGCAAAGTGGCTCTTCGGGGTCGATATCGACGACATACAGGTTCTCGTGCATCCTCAGAGCATCGTGCATTCAGCAGTCGAGTTCGAGGATACGTCAGTGATCGCACAGATGGGGATCCCTGACATGAGGATCCCGATAAGCGTTGCGCTCGGTTTCCCGGATAGGCTTGACAGCGGCCTGGAGGGGCTCGATTTCTTCGGGAAAGGCAGCAGCCTCACGTTTGAGAAGCCGGATAATGAAGCCTTCCGCTGCATGCCGCTAGCGGTCCGCGCGTCCAAGGCCGGCGGGAGCTACCCGGTCGCTATGAACGCCGCGAACGAAGTCCTCGTGCAGGCTTTCCTCGACCACAGGATAGGCTTCACCGACATCGCAGACGGGATCGAGAAAGTGCTGGACGAGCATAAGCCGGTCGACAATCCGGGATTGGACGAGGTAGTTGAGATAGATAAAGAAGTCCGCGCAGAAGTGGCAGAAACGCTGCCGGAATAACAGATAATGAACATAATCATAACAATAATTGCAGTAATAGTATTTTTCGTCATCCTTATCGTCCCGCACGAGTTCGGGCACTTCGCGACGGCCAAGCTGCTCGGCGTGAAGGTGAACGAGTTTGCGTTCGGGATGGGGCCTGCGATATTCCAGAAGCAGGGCAGGGAGACTTTGTACTCGGTCAGGATCTTCCCGATCGGCGGTTATTGTGCGCTGGAAGGGGAGAATGAGGACACGGGCGACCCAAAGGCTTTCAACAGCAAGCCGGGGTGGGTGAAGATCGTGATCCTTGTCGCAGGCGTCACAATGAACGTGATCACAGCGTTTCTGATCGTGCTGGGTCTTCTCGTTGTAATAAGGTTCATGCACCAGGAGAGCTGGCCTGAGGGAATGGGTGCGCTCGAAGTGTTCGGAAGGTCGATCGCTGACAGCGCGGCAACTGTAGGGCGGATGGCTCTTCTCATCATGGACAGCCTGAGGATGCTGTTTTCGGGAGAAGCCTCTGTAAACGACCTGTCCGGCCCAGTCGGTATCGTGAACGCGGTCAATGAGACAGCGACGCAGGGGATCGTGAATTATCTTATATTCACTGCGTTAATGTGCGTAAACCTTGCGGTGATAAACATCCTGCCGCTCCCGGCACTCGACGGCGGAAGGATTTTGTTTGTGATGATCAGGAAAGTCACGGGGAAGATGATAACTGACGAGATGGAGAGCAAGATCCACATGATCGGTATGGCGATCCTGCTCGCGCTCATCGTGATGATAACATTCAAGGATGTCGGGACGCTTTTTAAATAAGGAGTTATATCATGTCTGACAGAGTAATGGTGCGTGACGTCGCGGTCGGCGGAGGGGCGCCGGTATCGATACAGTCGATGACGAATGTGGACTCGAGGGACGAGCATGCTCTCCTCCGGCAGATCCGCGAGCTCGAAGACGCGGGCTGCGAGATCATAAGGATCTCGGTTCCGGACATGGACGCGCTCGAGACTTTTCGCGAGGTCCGGAAAAAGACAGATTCGCCGCTCGTTGCTGACATTCATTTTGATTACCGGCTCGCAGTCGGGTCGATCGAGGCGGGCGCCGACAAAGTCCGTATAAACCCGGGGAACATCGGCTCCGAGGAACGCGTCCGGGCGGTGGTCGACGCAGCAAAAGCAGCACGCATCCCGATCAGGGTCGGCGTGAATTCCGGCTCGCTCGAGAAGGATATCCTCGAGAAATACGGCCACGTCACGGCTGAGGCACTCGCCGAGAGCGCGCTCCGGAACGTGAAGCTCCTCGAGGACATGGACTTCGGCGACATCGTGATCTCGATCAAATCATCTGACGTCCGCATGACGTACGATGCGTACAAGATCGCAGCATCAAAGACCTCGCACCCGTTCCACGTCGGCATAACCGAGGCGGGAACGCTTAGGCGCGGGCAGGTCAAGTCCGCGACAGGGATAGGAGCGCTTCTCCTCGCAGGAATAGGCGACACCATCCGCGTGTCACTTACGTCAGACCCCGTGAATGAAGTTTATTTCGCCCGCGAGATACTTGAGGCGATCGGATTCCGCGAGCCAAAGTTCGACATAGTATCGTGCCCGACATGCGGAAGGACGAAGATCGACTTAGAACCCCTCGTAGACGAAGTGGAAAGACGCCTGAATGACGAGAGCGGCCTCCCGAAAGGCCTTAAAGTCGCAGTCATAGGCTGCGTCGTGAACGGCCCCGGAGAAGCCCGCGAAGCCGATTTCGGCATCTGCGGCGGCGACGGCCAGGGACTGATCATACGAAAAGGTGAGATAATAAAGAAAGTAGAAGAATCCGCGCTTGCCGACGAGCTCATCGCCGCAATACGCGAGGAATACAAATAGACTTGCGATTTACTGAAACGCTCCGAAAAGGGACTGTCCCTTTTCTGAGCAAGTTATCGAAACTATCGAAAGGGGACTGTCCCTTTTCGGAGCATGCACATGGAGAACTCATGAAGGACCTCGGATCTATTCTTATCAACTGCATATCGGAGGATGCGTACAGCGGCGGTGTTGATGGTTTTGTCATGAAGCCTGCGGCTGCTGTGATGAGCCAGGAGGGGGTGCTTAAGCTCGCCGTCCGGACTGATTTTGTCGTGTCCCAGGGTGATGAAGTAAGGATGCGGGAGAGGATAACTGAGGTGCTCCCTCATGTTTCGGGGGTGGACTTCAGGTATATCTATGACTCTGACCACATGGCTCAGGGCGAGGGCGAGATCGTAAGGCTCTACGCGGAGCGCTGCGTCGCGGGGCTCCCACCGATCATCAGGAATGCCGTCAACACTGACAGCATCACGGTGGAGGAGAGGGTCTGCGTGATCAAAGTCATCGGCGGGGCTTCGCTTGACGAGACGAACAAAACCTTCGCGGTAAGGATCAAAGACAAGATTCGAGAGAAGTTCGGCCTTGACTATGAGGTGAGGTTCGAGCACGATCATGATGCAAGGACTGAAGTAAAAAAGCATTTTGAGCTCTCAAATGAGGAGCTCGCAAAGATAGCGCTGGAGGACGCCGCGAAGGCTGAAGCTGAGCGGACCGACATGCCTGATCCGGGATACTCCGGAAGGGGATACGGAGCAGGTGATGCATACGATACTGAAGGCGGAGCATGGCAGGATACCGGCGGAGCAGCCGCAGGAGGCGGAGCCGGAACAGGAAGCGGAGGCTTTGATAGTGGAGCTGGGAGTGCTGGCGGCGGAAGATCCGGCAGCGGATCGGGATACGCCGGCGGAAACGGTTTCCCGGGAAGGAGGAGAGCGTTCAGGAACATATTCGGCGGCGTGATCAAAGGCGAGCACACTGCGATAAACGACCTCCGCCCGGACATGGGTGAAGTCGTGATCGAAGGCACCATCTTTCACATCGAGGAGAAGCGGATCAGGGATGACCGCCTGCTCGTGATGATGCACATAACAGACAAGACCAACTCGACGTGCGTCAAGGCTTTTCTCACGAACAAGCAGTGGGAGAAGGAAGGCGGGAGCATCAAGGAAGGCGTGTACGTCATCTGCCGCGGAAAGACAGAATTCAACGTTTTTGATAATGAAATGGACGTGCTGCTATCGCAGTTGCAGGTATCTTCGATGCCGGTCCGTGAAGACACGTACGACGGGCCGCACAGGGTCGAGCTCCACTGCCACACAAAGATGAGCGCTATGGACGGCCTTAACGAGCCGGACAAGATCGTTGAAACTGCAGCAAGGTGGGGGCAGCCTGCGGTCGCAATAACGGACCACGGCGTCGTCCAGAGCTTCCCGGACGCGGCGAACACGGCGAAGAAGCTCGCAAAAGGCGGGACCGAAATAAAAGTCATATACGGCATGGAAGGGTACCTGCTGCCTGACGAAGAGCGCGTCGGGGCAGGCGGGATCACTGAAAAGAGCCTGATAAATGAAGACGGGACGATCGACTACAAGGCCCGTCCGACGAACCATATCATCATCCTCGTTGCGACGCAGGAAGGTATGATGAACCTGTACAAGCTAGTCTCCATCTCGCACCTCGATTATTTCTACAAGAGGCCGAGAATACCGAGGTCGGTGCTGCAGAAATACAGGAAAGGGCTTATACTTGGCTCTGCGTGCGAGGCTGGGGAGCTTTTCCGTGCAGTCGAGGCAAACGCTACAGACGAGGAACTGGAACGGATAGCGGATTTCTACGACTACCTTGAGATCCAGCCTGTTGTTAACAATAAATTTCTTATCGAAAACGGCACTGTGAACAGCAACGAAGACCTCCAGAACTTCAACAGAAGGGTGGTCGAGCTCGCTGACAGGATAGGAAAGCCGATAGTTGCGACTACAGACGCGCATTACGACGAGCCGGAGTCGGCGATATACAGAAACATACTGCTTGCCGGCATGGGATACAAGGACGCGGCGAACGGACGCGGGCTCTATCTGAGGACTACTCAGGAAATGCTCGACGAGTTTTCGTACCTTGGCGAAGAGACAGCGAAGAGAGTAGTGATCGACAACACGATTTTGATCGCGGATATGATAGACGAGGGAATAAAGCCTGTACCGGACGAGAAGTGCCCGCCGAAGATCAAGGGAGCAGAGGAGACGCTCCGGACTACGTGCATGAAGCGTGCTCACGAGATATACGGAGACCCGCTCCCGAAGGAGATCGACGACCGCCTTGAGACTGAGCTTAACGCGATCATAAACAACGGATACGCCGTCATGTACGTGTCTGCCCAGATGCTAGTACAGAAGTCGCTTTCAGACGGGTACCTGGTCGGATCAAGGGGATCAGTCGGGTCGTCTCTTGCTGCGACGATGGCGGGGATAACCGAGGTGAACCCGCTCGACCCGCATTATATATGCCCGAAGTGCAAGCACCTTGAATGGGGCGACATGCAGAAATACGACTGCGGGGTCGACATGCCGCCTAAGGTCTGCCCGGAGTGCGGCACAGAGATGAGGCGGGACGGATTCACGATACCGTTCGCGACGTTCCTCGGGTTCGAAGGGAACAAAGAGCCTGATATCGACCTTAACTTCGCGGGCGAGTACCAGCCGCGTGCGCACCGCTACGTCGGCGAGATATTCGGCGAGAAGAACGTGTATAAGGCGGGGACTGTGGGAACAATCGCAGACAAGACCGCTTACGGCTACGTCATGAAGTTCTTTGAGGAGACTGGAAGGCCGCTCAACAAATACGAGGCAGGTCGCCTCGCGATCGGATGCACCGGCGTAAAGCGAACGACCGGCCAGCACCCGGGCGGGATCATCATCGTGCCGGACGACCATGAGATCTACGAGTTCTGCCCGGTGCAGCATCCGGCGAACGACACGACGACAGACATCGTTACGACGCACTTCGATTACCATAAGATCGACAAAAACCTGCTCAAGCTGGACATCCTCGGCCACAACGTGCCTTCGATGATCCGCCAGCTCCAGGATATGACAGGAGTCGACCCGCTCAAGGTCGACCTGACCGACAAGAAAGTGCTTTCGATCTTCAACGGGATCGAAGCGCTGGACATAAAGATGGACGACTACAAATTCACGCACGGATCGTATGCGATCCCGGAGTTCGGGACTTCCTTCGTACGCCAGATGCTCGACGACGTAAAGCCGTCCAGATTCGAAGACCTGATCAGGATGTCAGGCTTCTCGCACGGGACCGACGTGTGGCTGAACAACGCGCAGGACTATATCCGCCAGGGCGTCGCGACGATGCGTGAAGTCATCTCCACCCGTGACGACATCATGAACTTCTGCATGCTGAAGGGAATCGAGAACGAGAAGTCGTTCCAGATCATGGAGGACGTACGTAAGAAGAACCGTGTGCTCACCGACGACGACATCAAAGTCATGAAGGAGCACAATATCCCTGACTGGTACATCGACTCGTGCTCGAAGATCAAATACATGTTCCCGCGTGCTCACGC
>CAZBFD010000115.1:0-5966 GCA_964491055.1 uncultured Eubacterium sp. | reverse complement strand
ACGAGCTTGTTCTTCTTCGCGTCGCGGATCCATACCCAGTTGTCTCTGTCCTGCGCCCTTCTGTTCGGGTCGATGACTTCCATAGCGGTCTTGTCTGTAAGATCGAGGTCTTCAGGCTTTCCGGAGAGGCAGCACCATCTGAACGGGCCATATCCATAGTCGAACAGAATCGGTCCCATGATGTCTTCAACATATGACGGCCAGATGAATCCGTCTTTATCGTCCACTCCGTTCTTGGAGATCTCCTTTATGCCGGAGTCGTACATCGCTTTCATGAAGCTGTTGCCGTAGTCGAAGAAGTAGGATCCTCTCTTCGTCAGCTCCTTGATCGCTGCATAGTGCCTCTTCAGCGTCATGTCTACACGACGGCAGAATTCTTTCCTGTCGTTGTGGAGCATCTCGGTTCTCTCTTCGAAAGTCATGTCCACAGGGCAGTAGCCTCCGCCGTATACGTTATGGCATGATGTCTGGTCTGAGAGCAGGTCGATATGGAAGTTCTTCTTTACTGCTGCTTCGAGCAGATCTACGATGTTTCCGTGATATGCGATCGAGATCGTCTTCTTCGCTTTTACATGCTCTTCAGCGACTTTGAATATTTCGTCGATATCATCCATTACAACGTCGACCCAGCCCTGGTCGAACCGGGTCTTGATCCTGGATGCATCGACTTCCGCAAAGATGCCGACAGCGTTTGCGATGTTCGCCGCTTTAGGCTGCGCGCCGCTCATGCCGCCGAGTCCGGATGAAACGAATGTATGTCCTGCAAGGTCTCCCTGCTCCGGGATACCGAGATATTTTCTTCCTGCGTTCAGGATGGTGTTGAATGTGCCGTGGACGATTACCTGAGGCACGATGTACATCCAGCCGCCTGCTGTCATCTGACCGTAGTTGGCAACGCCCATCTCTTCCGCGACTTCCCAGTCTTCCAGGTTGTCGTATTCGCCTACCATGAGAGCGTTCGTGATGATGACCCTCGGCGCGTCAGGCCTTGACGGGAAGAGCCCGAGCGGATTTCCTGATTCTACTACGAGTGTCTGGTCTTCGGTAAGCTCTTCGAGGTACTTCTTGATGAGCCTGTACTGAAGCCAGTTCTGGCATACGGAACCTGTTTCTCCATAAGTTACGAGCTCGTAAGGATACAGCGCACACTCAAAGCTCAGATTGTTATCGATCATGACCTGGAAGGCTTTGCCCGCGAGGCACTTACCTTTATATTCGTCGATCGGCTTTCCCCAGATACGGCCCTCCGGCCTGTAGCGGTACGCATAGACACGGCCCCTCGTCTTGAGCTCTTCCATGAACTCGGGAGCAAGCTTCTCGTGAAGCTCTTCCGGCACATACCTGAGCGCATTCTTCAGCGCGATCTTCGCCTGAGCCTTCGTCAGCCTGAATCCCCTGTCCGGCGCCCTTCTGATGCCTTCGACGAACTCCGGATAGTCCGGATACTCATTGTCCAGCTTGATGGTCATAGCCTCCTGGATCTCTTTGTTGTTCAGCATTTCATTACCTCCTATACTTCCGCGGCCGCGCGGTCATCGATCAAAATGCCAACTATACATAAGTACAATATATGTACACTTTTAACTAGTTTATATTGTACTCTTATAAAAACATTTTTACAATAAATATGATCACCGCTGCATTATTTTTTGGTGAATTCCCTTTTTATTCTACCGTGAGGTACAAATCAAGAGGTTTTTCCTTATACCATAGTGTATTTCAAGAAAAGAATCTATATTTGTATCTTCAACCCCCATTTTTTATATGTGTTTTAGGATGTCTCAAGGTACAAATTCTTTGTTCTTATCTCTAACTGTAGTGTATATTCATAAATTGATCTGGTTTTGTATCTTTCTATCTTTTTACTGTTATTCATCGATCAAAATCTCGAAGCGCAGATTTCGTCTCAGGGCGATTTTACTTTAACAAACGACTTGTCGGTCATCACGCTCAAAACGCTTCTATAAACGTATTTCTACTGATCTCAATAGTTGCCTTGCTCGATCATGCATAAATATACGCGTTAAAGCATTAACATGTTAGTGTGGTAACAGAATAAAGCGAACTGTCTTCGATTTCTTTTGGTATTGAAAATATGCGGTTTGGTGTTATAATCCATGGTAGAGAGACTTCTGTTCCGCTATTTGCTTATTGCATAATCACTGCATATTTATTCTTTGACAAATAGCTGATCATTGTAGCTGATACAGCAGGTATAGTTTCGGTTACACTTGATATATATTTGGTTGGTGTAGCTGGTACAGCATTCCAGCCTTGTATCGGATACACTTCTATAAGGAGGGTGCTGTATGGCAGTCGTTATTAATGGCATGGACCTTACGATCGAGGATGCGATCAGGGTCGCGCGTGAAATGGAGAAGGTCGAGATCGCGGATGACGCGAAGGAGCGCGTGAACAAGGCCAGGGCGTATATAGATAAGAAGCTTGCGGAAGGCGCGGTTATCTACGGCCTTACTACCGGATTCGGGAAGTTCGCGAATATAAAGATCTCCAAAAAGGACACCGCGAGACTGCAGAGGAACCTGATCAGGAGCCACACATGCTCAATGGGTGAATGTTTTGACCAGAAATATGTAAGGACCGCTATGCTTTTGAGGTGCAACGCGCTCGTACGCGGAAACTCAGGTATACGGCTCTCGACCATCCAGACTTTGATCGACATGCTGAACGCCGGCATCCACCCTCTCGTTCCGCAGCAGGGAAGCCTCGGGGCATCCGGCGACCTCGCGCCGCTTTCGTGCATCGCGCTCGGGCTTATCGGCGAGGGGAACTGCGAATATAAGGGTGAGGTCATGCCGACAGCAGATGCGCTCGCAAAAGAGGGAATCGAGCCGGTTGAGCTTTCCGCGAAGGAAGGTCTTGCGCTGAACAACGGCACGCAGATGCTGACCGCGGTCGGGCTGAATACTCTCTGGGATGCCATGCACCTCGCGAAGGTCGCGGACATCGCATGCGCGATGACTGATGAAGCGCTCCACGCGATCACTGCAGCATACGACCCGAAGATCCAGGAAGTCCGCGGGCATCAGGGCCAGAAAGAATCGGCGGCCAACCTGCTCGACCTGCTCGCAGGTAGCTGCAATGCGCAGCGCACGCAGGAGACGAAGGTCCAGGACCCGTACACTCTCCGCTGCACGCCGCAGATACACGGCGCATCGCGTGATGCTTTCAAATATGTATATGACGCGGTCACGACCGAGATAAATGCTGTGACAGATAACCCGATAATCTTCCCGGATGACGATGAGGTCATTTCAGGCGGTAATTTCCACGGACAGCCAATGGCGCTCGCATTCGACTTCATGAAGATGGCTATATCCGAGCTCGCTGACGTTTCTGAAAGACGTATCGAGAGACTCGTCAACCCGGCTTTGTCTGAAGGTCTTCCACCGTTCCTGACAAAGCATGCCGGCGTGTGCTCGGGCTTCATGATCACTCAGTATGCAGCGGCGTCGCTCGTCTCAGAAAACAAAGTCTATGACCACCCCGCCTGCGTCGACTCGATCCCATCCTCCGGAAACCAGGAAGACCACGTGTCGATGGGCATGACGTCCGCCCGCACGGCGGCGATGGTGCTCGACAACACAGAAAAGGTGCTCGCTATTGAAATAGGCTGCGCCGCGCAGGCCATCTGGCTTCGCCAGGAGATCGGCGAGAATCAGATCAATTATCTGTCACCTGCCATGCGGGCAGCTTATGAGCACGTAAGAGCAGTGTCCGACCCTGTCGACGAAGACGTTGTCATGCATGACGAGCTCGTCAAGTTCGAACAGATGGTGAAAGACGGCAGCCTGCTCGAGGCAGTGGAGAAAGTCGTTAAGCTGAGATAATAAACTGGATAACAGAAGCTCCTGAGAGTACCTGACCCTTTTAGGAGCCTGTATGGTAATGCATATTATAAATCAAGACCCGGGGCCTGTTTATGGCCGCCGGGTCTTTTGCTTTTTCTGATGTGTGCCGGTTCTTGCCGGATCATTCGTTCTGGCTTTCTCTTTCCCTTTTCTTCTTTGCTTCTCTCTTCTTTTTACGCTCGGCCTTCTTCCGGGCTTTTTCTTCGGCTTTTCTCTGTTCTTCTTCGGCTCTTTTCTCTTCTTCTTCGTAGATCTGCTCGATCCGCTTTTCTGCGTCGGTCAGTTTCTTCAAAGCGGCTTTGCTGACGTAGCTCTTCTGGTCTTCTGTAAGCTGATTGTATGACGCGCGCGCCTGCTCGACCGCGACCTCAGCATCCAGGGTGATTTTGTCAGGAATGCCGTCGATTATCTCTTCTGTCTGCGCGGCGGCATTCTTGTCTTCCTTCATGTTCTTCTGGCGCTCTCCTTCTGCAAGCGTGAGCTCAGATATCGTCTGCTCAGCCTCTTCAAGCTTTGCCAGTTTATCAGCCGAGATCAAAGCTTTCTGCTCTTCGGTGAGCTCGTCGTATATCGCGCGTGCTCCCGCGACGGCAGGCTCGTCCTTAAGCGTAAGATCCTCCTTGTCAGGAAGCGCTTCGATCGAGCTCACCACGGCATTCGCGGCAGCTTCGTTCTCCTGCTGGAGCTCCTCCTGCCTGGCCTTCTCTTTCTTCGCCTTCTCCTCCTTCGATTCACCGCATGCTGCCATCGTGAAAAGAAGAGTTATACACATTATATAAATGAGGATTTTTCTTTCCATGGTTATCTGTTCTCTCTGAAAAAGCTGCGGCTTTTTGGCCGCAGCGTGTTGTTTTTATTGAAATTTCAATATAATCGCCTATTTGCGATCTGCGGTCTTACCACTGAGTCCTTGTGAAGTTCTTCAGCTGGATCTCATAGGAGACGGTCATCTTGTCGTCGTCCTTGCTGGCCTTGTCTTTGCCCTCGCTGTACTTGACATAGCAGTGCATGATGTAGTCGTCTTTTCCGACCGTCGCCTCCTGCTCGCCTTCCCACTCTGACTTTTCGCGGATGTTGTCGATGTAGTTCATCATGTAGTCCGAGAACTGCACCGGAACTTCCGTCACCGTCGGGTAGACGAAAAGATCGCTATAAGATTTTGATGTCTCGTGGACAGCCTCGAACTCCTTGCGGACACCCTCGGAACCAAGCTCCTCCAGCTCCGCCAGTGTGTATTTCGCATTGTACCTCTGCATGTACGACGCATCAAGCACCTTTCCGTTCTCGTCGATGTCGATGATGTACTTGAGGTTGCCGTTGATCGTGTATGTGTGACGGTCCACAAAGCTCATGACCTTATGCTCGGAAGTGTGATCCAGATCCTTGAGTGACTCCTCGATCCGTGCTCTTACTTCGTCGCGTGCGGTATCGGTGATGACCTTCTGTCTCGCTCCCGCCTGGAATACGATGATGCTCTCAACTATCAAAACCGCGATCGCAGCGACAATAAGTATGTAAGCAAGTTTATACGGCGGATGAACATGGTAAAAAGCCTCGATCAGGGTGTTCCTGTCTTTGTCCAGCCTCGGGATCTCCACTGGCTCCATGCCTGCTTCCACGATCTTGTCGTCTGCGCGGATGATGAGCGCCTTCTTGTTTACATATACGAAATGGTATACGAGCCATGCGATCCCGACGATCCCGAAAAACACGCCTATGACCGTAAAGATATATGGACGGTAGAACGTCGCGATCATCTTCTCAAAAGAAGCACCGAGGATATAGTTCGCGAATATCATCTGCACGACACCGAGTGAGATGAGAGTCATAAGAGGCCCCAGTATTATCGCAAGGATCCCCATGACACCCACGTGCCTTGCCATCGCGTTGATCTTGAAGTTCCTCCGCTCTTCCTCGGTCAGCATGTCCGGCGAGCCGATCATTTTCGACTGATCTATCTTATACTTCTCCGGCTCCGGAGCAAGCTGGTGTTTCTTCTTTTTTTTGAACCCCTGCTCTTTATATTTCTCGATCTGTTTTCCCTGGTCGTTCACAATATCCCTCCAAGTATTTATAGTTTATTTCCATTTGATC
>CAZBFD010000114.1:0-6043 GCA_964491055.1 uncultured Eubacterium sp. | reverse complement strand
CCTCAGGGTATATACGAGCGATGCGCTGAGCTCACAGTCGAGCAAGGAGATCGACAGACGCCTGTACAAGATCAGGAACGAGCTCCTCACGGCCCGTAATAAAGACAGTGTCTCACTAGTCGAGACGTCAGATGAGGCGATCAAAGCCAGCGACAAACTTCCGGGAGGTATACTGCCAAAACCTTCTTCGCTCGTCGGGAAAGTGCTGTTCTCACCTTCATATTCAAGGAAAAAGCCTTTAAAATGCGCGTTCATATATGACAGGACGCCTGAAATCTCGAACTGGATCACAGACCATGACAAAGGGCGCAAGGCACTTGAGAAAGCATATGACGGGATCGTAGTTACGAAAACATTTACCGGAGCAGGCCCTGCTACAGGGGATGCTGCTCTTAATGAGGGCTCCGGGAATACAAGTCAGGCGATAGACGCCGCTGCCAGGTGGGGAGCTGACGTAGTTTTCACTATATCACCGACACAGCTTAAAGACGCGCTCAGGGCAGCGATAAAGTATGAGGATATCATTTTCCTGAACTGCTCGATCAACATGGCACACCAGGCGGTCAGGACATATTATTCCAAGATATATGAGGCAAAGTTCCTTGCGGGAGTCGTCGCTGCCTCATATGCAGATAACCATAAGATAGGCTACAGCTCAGACTACCCGATCTACGGGACTATCGCAGCCATCAACGCCTTCGCAAGGGGAGCCGCGATGGTTGACCCGGAAGTCAGGATATATCTTGAGTGGCGTACGAAGCAGGACGGAAACTTGTGGAGAACTTTTGAAGAACAGGGGATCCGTGTTATATCTGCTGTTAACTCCACACATCCTGTGGACGGGAGCAACGCCTACGGCGTATTCAGGATAGAAGACGACGGAAGCTTTACGTATCTCGCGGCGCCGACCTGGGAATGGGAAAGATTCTATTCAGTCATCGTGAGGACGATACTGGACGGTACATATAACTCTGGACAGATGAGCAGGAAAGACCAGGCTACCAATTACTGGTGGGGCATGCAGTCCGGCGTGGTGGATCTTAAGCTCAGCCCACAGCTTTCGACATACACAGCAGATCTTGTGAGCATGCTCAGAGAAGGAATAATAAACGACGTGTTCGGACCGTTCGACGGCGAGCTCCGCAGCCAGGAAGGACTGGTAAGGAAGAAAGACGATCCGCAGCTCACGAGCATGGACATAATCAGGATGGACTGGCTTAACGAGAATATAATCGGCGAGATACCTGCAAAAGAAACGCTGAACGACGAAGCAAAGGCTACAGTAAGCGTCAGCGGAGTGAAAGAAAAATAAAAGTTGTCAATGGGGACGGTTCTTTTTGACAACTCTAGTGAAGGCATGCGGGAATGAAGATCTTATGTATTTCTGACAGTGAGGAATATGAGCTTTATGAAGGATGGACCGATAAGGAGGCTGAGAAGCTGAGAGATATCGGTCTTATTCTTTCTGCGGGTGATCTGCATCCGGATTATCTTGAATTCCTCGTGACCATGCTGAATGTTCCGCTTCTTTATGTTCGCGGGAACCATGACTCAGGCTACGATGAGGATATGCCTGAAGGCTGCATCGGCATAGATGATAAAGTGGCGGAGGTCTTTATCGACAGGGATGATACCGGAGATGTCTGTGAGAACGTGGTGCAGGAGATCCCGGGTACGAGGAGGGGCGTCTATGAGAAAGCAGAGCTCAGGAAAGGGGCAGGCCTGATCAGAATAGCAGGACTTGGCGGGTCAATACGTTACGACGCAGGAGAGGGTGAGATGTATCCTCCGGAAGATGAGTTCACTGAAGAGGAGATGAAAGCACGCGCCGGAAAGCTGAAGTGGGTTCTTAAGAATTATTCGCTTGCAGACAGAGTGCTGTCAGGGATGCCGCGCAGGAAAGACGGGACATTCTCACCGCTCGATATCCTTCTTACTCACTCACCGTCATTCGGCCACGGCGATCTGCCGGATCAGGCGCATAACGGATTCAGATGCTTTAACAATATTTTGATGGAAATGAAGCCGGCGTATCACTTATACGGGCACGTTCACATGGAATACGGCAGGATAGACCGTGAAAGTGTGCATCCGTCGGGGACAAAAGAAATAAATGTGAGTGGCATGTATATTCTTGATCTGTGATACAGGAGGTAGTTTTGATGAATGAAGTAAGACCTTTAGCAGGAAGCGGCGGGGATCGCTATGTCCCGTACGATGAGAGAAGCGGGGAAGAGTCTGTCGTGTATTTCACGAGGGATCTCTCAGAAGAAGGGCTCAAGAAGATCTATGACAGAGTAAGCGGCGTGCTTGAAGGAAAGATCGCGGTAAAGCTCCATACAGGCGAGGCGGAAGGGCCGAATTTCCTTCCGAGGCCGTGGGTGAGGGAGCTTTTTGAGAGCAGGCTTTCTGACGCAGAATACGCGTCGATCGTGGAGACGAACACATATTATGAAGGAAGCCGGTACACTACAGAGGAACACCTCAAAACACTTGAGATAAACGGCTGGACGTTCTGCCCTGTCGATATCACAGACGCGGAGGGCGTTACGGCTTTTCCTGTTGAAGGCGGGAAGTGGTTCGATGAGATGCATGTCGGGAAGGACCTTCTCGATTATGACTCTCTCCTTGTGCTGACTCACTTTAAGGGCCACACGATGGGCGGCTTCGGGGGAAGCAACAAAAACATCGGCATAGGCTGTGCGGACGGACGTATCGGCAAGAAGGAGATCCACACGATCAAAGGCTCTGATAATATGTGGAGCATAGATCAGGAGGAGTTCATGGAGAGGATGACCGAGAGCGCAAAGTCTGTAGTCGACCATTTCGCCCCGCACATCTGCTTCGTGAATACTATGAGGAACATGTCCGTGTCGTGCGACTGTGAAGGGACTCAGGCTGAGCCGGTGGTCACACCGGATGTCGGGATCGTGGCTTCGACTGATATCCTTGCAGTTGATAACGCATGTGTGGATATGGTGTACGATCTTCCAAAGAACGGCGGGAAGGCTTTGATCGAGAGGATAGAGAGCCGCCACGGCCTGAGACAGCTGAGCTACATGAAAGAGCTCGGAATGGGTAACGACAGGTACCACCTGATCGACATAGATAACGGCGATGCGGAGATCACCGCGGAGGAAGCAGTTGCAGGGATCGAGCCGGTGTGGAAGCCGGACATCTACAATGTGTTCTGGGGAAGGAACAAGAAGCCTGAGGAATGATGCGTGATGACCTGAGGGAGCAAAGCGCTTCCGCCGCTAGAATCAAATATATCACGGCCGTGTGCATATACGGGTCTATTAGTATCCTGATACGGCTCACGGATTTTCCGAGCGAGGGCCTTGCGTTCTACAGGGGCGTGCTCGGCGCGCTGTTTATATTTCTGTATCAGAGGCTGCTTAATAAGGAGCATGATCCGGCCGCGGTGCGGGAGAACATGAAGTGGCTCGTCCTTTCGGGCGTGTCGCTCGGCCTTAACTGGATATTCCTGTTCGGTGCGTACGTGAAGATATCGATCTCGATCGCGAGCCTCATCAACTACACGGCGCCGGTGATCACGGTCGCGATAGCGCCTCTCGTGCTCCATGAAAAGCTGGACATACGCAAGATACCGTTCATATTCACGTCGTTTGCGGGCGTCGTGCTCGTCTCGGGCGTGCTCGAAGGCGCTGCGCCTGCTGCAGCAGGGTCGGAAGGAGACGGATTCGTAGGCATCATTTACGCTATACTCGCGTCGCTGACTTTCGTCGGGATAATCGTCTTCAGCAGGAAGATGACATACGTCCCGCCGCTTGACAGAGTATTCTGGCAGCTGGTGTCGGCAGCGGCGGTGATCGGCCTGTACCTTCTGATAACGACGCATTCTATTCCGGTACCGAAGGACCCGAAGACGATACTTGTCGTGATAATACTCGGGAGCGTGTATACTGCACTTGCGAACATACTCTATTTCGCGGGGATCATCGGGCTTCCGGTGCAGGCTGTGGCAGTCCTCGGTTATCTGGAGTCCGTGACAGCGATAATAGTTTCGCTCGTTGTATTCCATGAGCCCATGTCGCTTCTTGCGTGGGCAGGAGCGATACTTATAATAGCGTCGGCGGTGATAAGCGAGACGATGCCGCCGCCAGAAGATGACAAAGTGATATAATTCATGGTGTGAAAAGAATGAAAGACGAGGTGATATAAATGGCAAGTGGGAGGATGGAATTCCATGCGGAGTCGATAATGCAGCATGCGAACTTCTCATATGTGCTGCCGTACGACGTACCGATGGAGGAAGTGAAGGAACCGAAGTATTATGAGCGTCCTCCGAAGTCGCTGATACTTCTGCACGGGCTCACCGGGACTGACACAGACTGGCTCTTCGGCGGCATCGCGCAGCTCATGTCAGTTCATTACAATCTGGCGATATTCATGCCGACGACAGGTAACTCATTCTACCTCGATAAAGGCTATCAGGGCGCAAACAATGCGACATTCGTCGGGGAGGAGCTTCCTGACTTCATCAACAAAGTCTTCGGCTTCTGTGAGAGCCGCGAGAACACGCTGATCGGCGGGCTCTCCATGGGCGGCTACGGCGCGTTCCACACAGCATTTGCTTATCCTGAGCGATTCTCAGGAGTCATCGCTCTGTCATCCGCGATCGTGTTCGACAGTGTCATGGAGCGCTTCCAGAAAGAGGGATTCCTGAGTACAGACGATCTCGATCAAAAGCCAGCCGGCGCAGCTGATGCCGACATGGTGCCGGATCCAGTCGGCGATGTTCTTCCTCTTCAGATGCTGCTTGATGTTTTCGGGGATCCGAAGAAGCTCCCGGGGTCAGACAGAGACCTTGCAGCAACATTCCTTAAGCTTAAGAAGGAAAGCCCGGAGCTGCTCCCGAAGATGTATATGGCGATAGGGACCGAGGACGTCCTCCTAGATGCTAACCGTGATTTTGCACGGTTCCTGAAAGAGAACGGCGCCGACATCACATATGAAGACGGCCCCGGCATCCATGACTGGGTATTCTGGAACGAGTTTATCCGCCGCGGGATCGAGTGTATGCTTGGATAAAGAAATAGTAAAAAAGAGCTGCAGCTCAGGCATTTATCAGGTGCCTGAACTGCAGCTTTTGAATTGTGCTTTTGTTGAAGATCCTGTTCCACATTCTGATATTATTCTGCCAGGAAATCGTCCAGCACTTTATTCCATTCGTCAGGATACTCGAAAAACATGAGATGGCCGCCCATGACGTGGGTCCTGTAACCAGGAAGCTGCTTCTCGACGAATGGCCTTGCAACGCCTGCCCAGTGTTCCGCGATGAACATCAGGCTTGGGAAAGTGGCGCCGAGATCCTTTGCTGTGTCAAGATAGTTGGAATAAATCGCGTCACAGAAAAGAGCCTTGGCGATCCAGTACGGAGTACGTGCTGACATATCAAGAATATATTCCAGTTCCTCCGGCTGCATCTCATGCTGGATCATGATTTCAGTAGCGTAATCGCTGAAGAATGCGCGAGTCCCCTCTGGTGTGTTCAGGACTCTGGTCGCGACTTCAGACAGTTCAGCGATAGTACCCTCAGTCCACCATTCCGGGTCAGGATGAAGAGGAAGCGGAGACATATCGATAGTTACCACTTTACTGAGTTTTTCTTTTCCGAACTGCTCAACATAACTCCAGATATCAAGGTTACCGGTGCTCCAGCCTACAAGCACCACATCTTCAAGCCCCAGTCCGTCGATAAAGGCAGCAAGGTCATCACCATGAGTCTGATAATCATTACCGTCAACAGGTTTTGATGAAAAGCCCTGGCCTCGCGGGTCGATCGCTATCGCCCTGTAATTCTCAGAATAATACTCTAACTGCGCTTTGAAGATCTCACCAGAAAACGTAAGACCCGGAATGAAAATGATCGGGTTCCCCCCGCCCTTTTCCAGATAATGGAGCTCAACTTTCGGCGCAACTTCAAAATACTTACTTTCAAGACGATCCTTAGACATGATTCCACCTCCTGATAATTCTATATATTACAGTATATCACAAGCAGACAAATGGTGATTTG
>CAZBFD010000113.1:0-6058 GCA_964491055.1 uncultured Eubacterium sp. | reverse complement strand
TGCCGTCGGCATTATTTACCGCGTACCATTTATCAGGTATCGGTTCAAAGTTCCACTTGGAAATATTTGCCAGGTTCCATTTTACTATTTCTTTGACCAGCTCTTCTCCGGTCTTTGACAGATCAACATCAAGATCTACAGTTGCATCGATGGTTCCAACGGATAGCTTCACGCTGTCTACCATCATCTTTTCCGTCTCATCCTTAATATTCTTTTTATACTCTTCAAGTACTGGAAGCTCCGCGACCACATTCTGTCTTACGTTATCGATAACGCGTCTTCCGGTCTCGTTTATCGTTACCTGATATTTATCCCCATCCTGGGCAAGGATCTTGCTTGCATCGACCTTGGAACTGTCGATAGCTTCAGCAGCCTGCTGCCTTATCAGAGTGTCGAGCCATTCTTTCGCGCCTTCTTCACCGCCGTCCAGGTTATCGAAGAGGAACTTGACAGTCTGGTTCCACAGTGAATATTCTTCCATACCCTCCGCGTATGCAGTCCAGTATTTTTTCACCTCTTCGTATGTGACATCATTTCTATCGAGCTTCTTGACGCCCATACTGATATCGTAATCATCCGGGTCAATGAGTCTGTCCACTGCCATACCTGTCCTGATCATCAGATTATATTTGATGACGAGCTGAATATATTTCTTGAGGAATTTAGTGGCGTCATCATTTGCATCCATGACTTTGACCACTTCATTCATGGTATTGATATACTGTTTGGTATCCAGAAGAGTATCCGCTGATGGGAAGAAGATATACATACCGCTTGTCCCGAGGTACTCAAACTTAAGACCGGAATGCTTCCTTATCATCTGTATTTCTTCTGTCTTGATCCCGCTTGTTCCTCTGGCGTACATCATCTTCTTGTCGCCAAGGATCTCATCGAACCATTCCGATGTGATAGAATACTTATTTCTTATGTCTTCGTTGCCGCCTTCTACATCCTCAAGTGAAGTCTCATATGAGCTCACACCGAGAAGTGCAGTCAGGTTCCCGAGGTCAAGGAAGCCTGGATTCATGCCGTATGCGATCGCGCCTTTCGCTGAATGCACTTCGTCGTAATACGCGATGAGCCCCAGCTTGTCATCGACCTCAGTCAGCTGCTGGTCCAGCTTACTCGTCAAAACATTCAAGGCAGGCACGAAGTCTGAGTTAAGGAATCTCTTTGTGTCGAATATCGCGAGTGTTCCATTCTGACCCTTTCCGTAGCCTGTCTCATAGAAATCATAGAAGTCGTCTATGAGCTTCTTTCCGAGCGCATATGTGTTCACGTCCGGATCCTGTCCGACCATGTTGAGCCATCCCTCATAGTCCTGACCATATCCAGGCTCAGTCTCAGGTGACGCGATGTAGTAATCCGCATACTTCGCGAATGCAAGCGTGAGCTCAACGCTGCTCATCAGGCATGCATCAAAATCTATGAAGTCGAATTTTCCGCCGTCTGCTGTTACTTTATTATCTGAAAAAGCATTGATCAGCCCTTCAAAAGGCATGGCCTCGTCGTCCGGATCGTGCTCGTCTACACCAAAGCCTCCTGTAGGTCCGCCGCCGTGATCCCAGAGTATGAGGTTGTATTTCTCTGCCGGATAATTGTCGTGGCAGTAATTGATGAACGCCTTCAGAGTCTCAGGATCTGACATGAGCTCATCCTCTGACTTCACAGCAGCATCTCCTTCTCCGGTGATGCCGTTTCCGTCAAGGAGCACCATCTTTCCCGGTTGCTCGCTCTCAGGAGCATCGAGTCCCTTTGCTTCCCAGAGCTGGTTATATTCACTGCTCACTTCTTCGACAGGTGTGCCGTCAGCCTCACAAAGGTATTTGCCTTCGATCTGCCACTTGTTTGATCCACCAGTCATTACAATGAACCTTACGCTCTTGTCCTTACTGAAATTAGCCCTTAAGATCTGAAGCAGATTGAACGTAGCCATAGCACTGTCAGTCTCCAGATCCGCGCCGCAGTCATACAGCATGATCGTGCGCACAGCCTTATCCGCATCCCTTGGGGGCTTCTCAGCCTCAGCAAAAGCCGCCGCCGACAGTCCCGCGACCATCATCAAAACCGCGACGATAACGGAAATGATCCTCTTCATTTCATTCCTCCCCTTCACTTCATTCCTTCTCACTTTATTTATCTAATTATACCACTCATACAATTCAAAAAGACAGCCTTTCGGCTGCCCTTTCTCCGCATGATATCAATATAAAGTTAAATCTTTTCTTCAGGCTGTCATTTGTTTGCTATGCCTTTTCAAAGTCGGGCTTCCAGGCTGCGAAGCCGACAAGCTGCTCGTCTGTGCGATGATAATATCTCTCGCCTTTATCGAGCCCGGCGATCTCAGCCATCTCTTCATCTGTCAGTTTGAAATCGAGGGAATACCCCATCTTGAGAGCTTCTCTCACGCTGTTTTCGGCCTCTGCCGGCGAAAGCATAAATGTTCCTATACCCACAACAGGGCACTTCACTTCATTGTTTAGTGTTAAATATTCCATAGTTTCCTCCTTTAAGCCTGGTTGGCATTTTGTATTTTAAAGCAGTCCGTTTGTCGAAAGCCAGCTTCTGACCGGCCCCTCGGAGTCGCCGGCGCGGCTCCCCGTTATTGCAAGTCCTTTAGCAACATCAGCACCTGCAGCGGCCTTTTTAAGATCCGATTCGCTGTGTCCCATGCCGCTTCCTTCGTTGGTGCAAAGCGGCAATATCTTTTTCCCTTTGAAGTCGAAATTATCGAGGAAGGTCGCGACCGCCATCGGATATGTGCCCCAGTAGTTTGGATATGCAAGGATGATCGTGTCGTATTCGTCTATGCTGCCTGGCATGCTTACGAGCTCGGGGCGTACGTTGTTTCTCTGATCCTCTTTAGCCTCGTCTATGCATGTCATATATACAGGTGAATATGGCTCCTTCATTTCAATTTTGAACATATCCGCATCTATAATGTCCTTCATTATGTTGCATACCACCTCGGTGTTGCCTGTCTTGACGTATCTCATCGCTCCGCCGAAGTAGTTCTCATCTGCTCTTGAAAAATATGCTATAAGTGTCTTTGACATTTTATTACCTCCTGTCAAGCTTCGTTGTTTGAATCGCTTATTCATCCACACATATTGCCTACCTTTTGACAATCATATTCTCTCACAAACTGATTGAATTTTCCAATTCAAATATTGTATAATTGATTTAATAATTTAATTACGCCTACATATAGCGGAGGTCCCGTACCATGAATTCAAGACAGATAGATTACTGCATAGAACTTGCTCATACCCTGAATTTCGGAAGGGCTGCCGAGAATATGTACGTGAGCCAGCCGACCTTTTCATACCAGGTAAAGCAGCTGGAAGAAGAGATAGGTTTTGTACTATTTGAAAGAAGCGGCAAAGGTGCAAGCCTCACCCCGGCAGGTGAGCAGTTCATCACGACCATGACATCCGTCCGCAATCAGATAAAGTATGCCGTGGAGCAGGGACAGAATTTCAGCGCGAAGTATAAGGACAGCATATCGATCTGCATGATGGTGCGCCCTGCTCTTTATTTCCTGCCCGAAGCCATGCGCCTTATGGCAGAAGAGCATCCCGACGTTCAGATAGTGCCGCAGTTCGTATATGAAGACAGCCTGGATCCATTTCTCAGGAATGATTCAGACATACTTTTCGCACTCAAGGAGCAGACCAGGCATATAACTTCAATCAACGTGCATGATTTATTTAAGAGCCGCATATATCTCATAACGCGGAGGGATGATCCTCTCGCAGATAAGAACCTCGTACGTGAGGAGGATCTCGTCGGCCGTTCACTCATGGTCGGCGGCGGCTCACCTGCCGCCCTCCGCGCCGTGCAGCAGCGGCTCATTAACACAGGCAGAATAGACTATTTCAACAGTCCTGATCACGACACCACACTTACAAACATTGCAGCAGGCAAAGGCGTCTGCCTGGCTCCAGGTTTCCTTAATGATCACAGCGGCCAGTTTGCATGGATACCATTTGACTGTCCCGAATCATTCTCCTGCGTACTTTGCACGCACAAAAACGATGCCCGTACGAGCACCGTCTCTTTTGTAAATATTCTCAAGCAGCTCTATGCCGAAGCCACCGCGTTTCCTCTATAAAAAACATCTTTTTGTTACTTGTTTATAAGATTTAAAACTATTTATCCATAAGCACAACTATCTTCCCAAAGCTCCTGCTGCTTTCAAGGTACTTGTGCCCCTCGGGAACATCTTTAAGAGAAAATATCTTCTCCGGTGCTGCATTGACATCGTATTTTGCTATATAATCGAGCATCTCCTGAAGTTTCCTGCCATCAACATTATCCGAATAAAAGCTGGTGAGATATCCATTCGAAGGAAGATCGGTAATAGGATCGAATCCGTTCAGGTACCATTCACCGCCAAGCTGCCCCGTGCTGCAGACAGTCCCTCCTTCACTGACATGGAGGAATGTGTCTTTCATCGTCGCTGGTCCGACTAATTCAAGCACTTTATCGAACTGTTCTTCTGTCTGGAGTTCTCCGTCCTGCTCGGCTATGACCTCATCAAATCCTTCTTTAGTCATTATTTCTGCTTTCGCCATGCTCCTCGTGCTCCCTGCAATAAACACTTCAGGACACTTCGCCTTCAAAAGCCTCAGGAATGCGACCCCGACTCCGCTTGATCCTCCTCTTACGAGGATCCTGTCATCTGCATCGATCCTGAGATTCTTCATGGATCCGAATGCCGTATAGTATGTCTCAGGTATCGCGGCAAGCATGCTCCATGGCAGATCAGTAGAGACCACATGTATCTGACGGTTTGGAAGAATGGCATATTCAGCGTAACCGCCGTCAAAATCACGCCCCATTTCTCCCATTATAGAAATAACTTTACTTCCTTCTGGAAGACTAATTGGATCTGATGTCTCCTCGATCACGCCGACACACTCGATTCCAAGTATACGTGGGAACTCGACTGATGGTGAAAGCCCTTTTCTCGTAAAGATCTCTGAGTGGTTTATCCCTGTCCCCATAACTCTGACAAGTGACCAGCCAGGTTTGATCTCCGGCCTGGGTACTTCTTTATATATAAGCTTTTCCGGTCCTCCCGGTTCATATATGACTATTGCTTTCATACTTTCCTTTCCTGTTTTCGACCGCTTTCAGCACGCCATTTATCAATATCGCCAGGCCTGCCGAAAGAATGCTCCCCCAGAGTATTTTATTTATGTTCAACGTTCTCAGCCCATCAAGGAGAAGTTCCCCGAGGCCGCCCGCATTTATCGCAGCCGCGATCGTTCCGATCCCTATCGTAGAAACTACAGCGAGACGTACGCCCGCGAACAGGGCTTTGCTCGCAAGAGGAAGCCGCACCTTATACAGGATCTGCATATCAGTCATCCCTATCCCTTTGGCAGCTTCACATACAGCAGGATCTACCTCCATAAGCCCGGTCGTGAAGTTCCTGATAAGAAGATACTGATTATAAAGGGTCAGCACTATGACGGCAGATATCGTCCCAAGTCCCGTAAGCGGGATCAGGAGTGCGAATAGAGCAAGCGACGGAATCGAATATATCACCGAAAAGACACTTATCATCGCATGATAAAACTGCTCCGACTTCATCGCGAGCACTGTGAGCACAGATGCGATAAGGACCGATATCACAAGTGTCACTCCAACGAGTTCAATATGCTCAATGAGCGGCTCCATTATCTTATCCGGATGCCTGATCAAGTACTCTATCATATTATTACTCTCCCAACAGGACCTCTTCCTGTGACCTGGCTGATTCTATCAGCATCTTCACGAATCCGTCTGCAGGATGTTTCACTATATTCTCAGGGGTATCAAACTGGAGCAGACAACCCTCATTCATTACCATCACCCTGTCGCCGATCTTCAATGCTTCGTTTATATCGTGCGTGACGAAGAGCAGAGTCTTTCCAAGTTCTCTATGTATCCTCATCAGCTCATTCTGAAGGTTCAGCCTTGTGATCGCATCTATCGCGCCAAACGGCTCGTCCATAAGCATGATCTCCGGGTCAAGAACCAGTGCTCTCGCAAGCCCTATCCTCTGCTG
>CAZBFD010000112.1:0-6076 GCA_964491055.1 uncultured Eubacterium sp. | reverse complement strand
AGCGTCTCATACATCTTATCGTTACTGCGATGAGCGTTGTGGTTGAGCTCTTTGCGGTATACCTTGTTCTGGTACATCCTGAGCTCGGTATCGGAGCAGCTCTCTTCATGCTTGCATTTGCGGTGCTGCTCGCTTTTTATTTCAACTATTATTTCTTCCTCGAGAATACTACACAGAGATGGTACAAGATAGAAGATGAGATGAAGAAAGCGATAAAGCAATAGATCTGTTCTACGATATAATTATGGCTGGTGTGAAGTATGGCTTCGGATCAGTCTTTTTTTGTATTCTGCTATATTTGCCTCATAAGTTTTTCTTTGTCTGCCGGAACTGAAAAGTGTATAATAATAACAACAAACTTGTATCAGCAAAAAGATATTAAGATGTAAAAGCTTCTTCTCTGAAAGAGGAAATATTGTTATGTATAAACGGATCATCACAATAGTATTATGCATGATGCTGGCAGTTGAAACTTTTCCTTCATTTGCAGCAGATAACGGTGTACTTCAGACTGAACGTAGGATCTCTTCAGAAAAAAGCGACAAGTCGCTTGAGCAGGTTTTAGGCGGAATAGTTTCTGCGAACGAAGAGACGCCGGCGGCCAGTGATTATTCGGAAGGCTATAAGTTCGTTCCGGGCATCACAGACAGCGGGATAGAACTTGGGTACCCCGAGCATGCTCCGCTTAAAAATGGCCTTGATATCCAGAGCACATCATATATTTCACCATATGTAACAAGCGTAAAGGATCAGGGAGCAAATGGACTTTGCTGGGCATTTACAGCGATGGGCTTGATGGAGTCTGCGATAAAGATGCAGACTGCAGAGGATGGAGACGATGGTATTGAAGTTGATCTGTCTGAAGCGCATCTTTCATATGCGATGAGTGCCGCAGGAGGTAATCCGTACGGTGAAGAGGGAAGAACCCCCGGCGGTGTTTATGCAGGCGGGAGCGGCCATATTGCGGCTGCGTATCTCATGCGCGGGATGCCGGGCGGCGCCTGCGCCGGCGGAGCGACGCTTGAGAAGTACGATCCGTACAGAACGACTGAGCTTCCAATAAGGAACGCATCGGAGACGCTTACTGGTAAGCCAAAGGTTATAATGCCTTCGGATATATTGTTCATCGCTGACAGCAATAAAGGCTTGTTCGTCAGGCAGACGATCAAGAATGCGATACAGGAATACGGAAGCGTCGGAGCATCCATACAATGGGGTGATGATTCTGATAATTACTATAACAAGTCCACGGGAGCTTTTTACAGAAGCAGGAAGACCGGCTCTACTGACCACGGCGTCCAGATAGTCGGCTGGGATGATAATTATCAGGCATCGAATTTCCTGTCAACAAACATGCCGCCGGGAAACGGCGCCTGGCTCATCAAAAATTCATGGGGCACCGGATTTGGCAAAAACGGCTATAACTGGGTGTCATATTATGACGCGTGGTTCCCTGATGACTGTTATGTAGTTAACGACATCAGAGTCTATGATCCGGATAACTCGTATATATACGAGTATGATTACACGAGCCCGGAGGGAACTTCCGGGACGACCGCAAATGACAACATGTTCTTAAGATACTTCACTGCAGAGCAGGACGAAGTGATCACTCAGGTCTGTGTGTTCCTTGGTGAATCAAATCAGTCAGTGAAAGTAGACATATTGCCTGACTATAACAAGCTCTCAAGCTACAAGTTCAAGGCGAAAGAGACGATAAAGAACGATTATCCGGGCTGGCACACAATAGATCTCGGTGATCCGGTAGTAGTCAGGAAAGGACAGAAATTTGGCGTTGTAATACAGACTAACGAGACTCTTGCTGTCGACTATGACGACAGTTCAAACAGCAATCAGTATTATGACGGGAAATGGAGAAACTCCAGATACGGCTGGTGCATCAAAGCCAAGACGACAAGGGATGAAGATATAGTAGGCATTTACCTTGCATACGACGAAATGAAAGATGATTTCGCCAATGTATGGGGCGTGATAAGGGGCCAGAATGCTATCACTGACACCAGAGTATATGCAGACCTTTCAGAACCCGGTGCAGGCCCTTACGGAACGACATTTGAGTATATTGACATCTCAGATGCATCAGTTATCAGTGCGGAAGGTAAAGTTACAAGGCCGCCTTGCGGAAAGGATCCGTACAGGATAGTTCAGGTAACAATACAGTTCAGCCGGAGCGATTACTGGTTCAAGCTGCCTTGTAATATCGCAGTCGTTACTGAAGAGCATACATTTGGAGAATGGCATGTCAAGACCGCACCGACTGAGCTTAAGGAAGGCACAGAAGCGCGAGCATGCTCGAAGTGTGGTACGGAAGAAACAAGATCGATATCCGTGCTCCCGCCGTCACTTAAGAAAGTCACTATACAGAAGCCTAAGGCGGGAAAGAAGAGTATTACAGTCAGGTGGAAGAAGCTCAGTGTACAGGATCAGGCAAGAGCAGATAAGATCCAGATCCAGTACAGCACGGACAGCAAGTTCAAGAAGAGTGTGAAGACAGTAAAAGCATCACCAGCTAAGACATCATACACGATAAAGAAGCTGAAGAAAGGCAAGAAGTATTACGTCCGTGTCCGCGCGTATTCCAGAGACGGAAGCGGCGAGCACATATCAGCGTGGTCAGCGGTGAAATCGACTAAGGCCAAATGATGTGTCAATCAGGAACATGCACCAGTCAGCATGATAATTCGGGAGAGGTGATATAACTCATGATGGATCTTCGTTCGATCTATATAGCAAACGGTGTCGGCATATTCCTCCTGCTTATGCTTAATTATGCTGCGCGCACCAGGATCCTGCGCCGGCAGACTGAGGACAAACTGTTCGCATTCATGATATACGGCGTTATGCTCGGATGCTTCTGTGAGGCTTTTTCGTACACTATCGACGGGCAGACTTTCGCCGGGGCGAGGATACTGAATTATCTTGCAAACACATACCTTTACTCAGTTAATCTGCTGCTCCCGTTCTGCGTGCTCATGTATGTAGAACTCGGCCTTTACGGAGACCCGAAAAGGATCTGGAAATGCTACAAGCCGCACATAATCATTGGCGTATGCATGTTTCTCACTAACATCGTTAATTTTTTCATCCCGATTTCGTATTACATCAACGAGAACAATGTCTATGAGCGAAGGCCGCTTAGTTATGTGTTCTACTTTGTTATTCTGTTCTACTGCCTCACGGCGATATGGCTTACGCATAAGTACAAGAAAGAGACAGGAGCCAAGACATTCCTGAATATCAACATGTTCCTGCTTCCGATTCTTGTCGGGGCAGGGCTCCAGTTCGCGTTTTACGGTCTTTCGCTTGCATGGCTTTCCGCGGCTATCGGACTTACCGGCCTCTTCATGATGCAGCAGAACGAGCTGGCATATGTGGACAGCCTTGTTGATACATACAACAGGCAGTATCTTAACAATACTACTACCACATGGATAAACCGCGGCAATCCATTCGCCGGGGTAATGATCGACGTCGACAGGTTCAAGGACATAAATGATAATTACGGTCATTCAGAAGGTGACAGGGTACTGAAAGACGTTGCCAACATCCTCAAATCCGCCAGGCTCGAGAACGAGCTTGTTTTCCGCTTCGCGGGTGATGAGTTCATTGTGCTCAAGCTGACCGACCAGGAAGACGGCCTTAACGAGTATATGCGCCGCGTCAATAAGCTGCTTGACATATACAACGAAGAGCACTTCGGCTCCGGCAGTGAAAATGCAGAGAAGGAGGAGAAGGCCGGTGGGAAGCCATATAAGCTGGCGCTTTCATACGGCACAGGCCTGTACACTGGAGGCGATCTCGATACGTTCATGAAGGAGATCGACGACAAGATGTATGCCATGAAGTCTACTCACCACGCAGGCGACAGGCGCCGCAAAACGGATAGATAAAAAACAGACAACAGATCACTTTTGACCCGGCTGAAAGTATTATTCAGGCCGGTTTTTTTATATGTGACAGATTGTCACATACTGAATGTGGTTTTTCGCCAGCTTTCGTTGATTTTCATTGCATACGGGGCTGTTTGGTGATAAAATATCGTCGGAAAAGAGCCGGTTGGTTCAATTTTTGCGTGCAAGAGTAATCGAGAACCGGTAAATCATATTATTTCTACAGGAAAGAGTAAAAATGAAAAATTCATCTGGAAAAGGCGAAAAACATTTAAGACTTGGAGATCTCCTTGTATCTGCCGGTCTTCTTACTGAAGAAGAGCTTGAAAAAGGACTGGAGCTCCAGAAAGGAACAGGAAAGCGTCTCGGAACAGTGCTCCAGGAAGAGGGCATGATAACCGAGATGGAGATGATCGAAGCCCTGCAGATGCAGCTTGGCCTGGAATTCATTGACCTGAATAAGATCACTATCCCGACTGAGCTCGCTCAGGTCGTTCCGCAGAACATCGCAAAACAGTATCAGGTAGTGCCTGTAAGGCTCATACGAGATGAGCTGTATCTTGCGATGAGTGATCCTCTTAACTTCTACGCTATAGAAGAAGTCCGTAAGGTCGTCAAAAAGAAAGTAGTCCCGATGATCGCGACATCTGAAGCGATCGACAGGGCGATCCAGGTGCTGTACGGAAATGTCGGCGCCGCCAAGGCGATCGAAGAAATGAAGAGGGAGTTCGCGGCGACAGAAGATGAGGGCGCTGAGCAGGCATTTGCCGCAAGCTTCGGGGCAGAAGACAGTGCGAACCAGGCACCTGCTATCAGGCTGGTTAACTCGATCATCGAGCGTGCCGTGACAGAGCACGCGAGCGATATCCACATCGAGCCTCGCGAAGAGCAGCTAGCCGTAAGGATGCGTATCGACGGGCTTTTGATCGATATCCTAACGGTACCGAGAGAGCTCCAGGCATCGGTGCTCGCCCGCATCAAGGTAATGGCGAACCTCGACATTGCGGAGCGCCGTATACCGCAGGACGGCCGCTTCAACATCAAGGTAAAAGGAAAAGATATCGATGTCCGTATATCAACGCTGCCGACGATCTACGGAGAGAAGATCGTAGCAAGACTCCTTGATAAGTCGTCCGGAAATCTCGACAGGGATTCTATCGGCCTTCAGGGCGACGACATGAAGAAATACGAGAAACTGATCAAAGTCAAGAACGGCGTGATCCTTATCGTAGGTCCTACAGGAAGTGGTAAATCCACGACCATGTATGCCATGATAAATGACCTGAACACGAGAGAAGTAAACCTTGTAACACTGGAGGACCCTGTAGAATACAACGTCGATGGTGTTAACCAGGTACAGATAAACGAAAAGACAGGCATGACATTCGCAAAAGGCCTCCGCGCGATCCTCCGTCAGGACCCGGATATTGTATGCATAGGTGAGATACGTGACGGCGAGACAGCAGAGATCGCAATGCGAGCAGCTATCACAGGCCATGTCGTGCTCTCGACCATACATACCAGCGATGCTCTAGGCACCGTCGAGAGACTTATCGATATGGGCGTGGAGCCGTACCTCGTCGCGAGTGCTGTGAAGGGTGTTCTCTCACAAAGACTTGTTCGTAAGGTGTGCCCTGAATGCAAGCAGCCGTACCATCCATCTGAAGAAGAGCAGCAGTCGCTCGGACTCGAATACGATCCGGAGCGTGTATTCTACAAGGGGAAAGGCTGCCCGCACTGCTTCGATACCGGTTACCGCGGAAGGACAGCAGTCTTTGAGATATTCCCGCTGACGATCGATGTCCGCCGTATGGTAGCTAAAGGCGCTGGCCGAGAGGCAATAGAGCACATGCTCACAGACCCTGCAAGAGGATTCGTCTCACTTAAGGACAGTGCGATCAAGCTCGTCGAGGATGGCGTTACTACCACCGACGAAGTGTTACGTGTTGTCTACGAAGACATTTAACCTCCTAAAGGGGTCAGGTACTTTTAGGAGCATGGCAGTTGTAAAGGAGAAAAGAGATGCTGACAATAGAGCAATTGGTCGCAAAGGCGAAGCAGGACGGCGCTTCAGATATCCATCTGATATGCGGGCTTCCGCCAAAATACAGGGTGGACGGCCAGCTTCAGAGCATGACTGATGAGCCGCTTACAGTTGATGAATG
>CAZBFD010000111.1:0-6087 GCA_964491055.1 uncultured Eubacterium sp. | reverse complement strand
AGAGCATGACGCGAAGACGGTGAATGAGAAATACATTTCGGCCGCGGACAAAGTTATCTGCGACGTTCCGTGCAGCGGGCTCGGCGTGCTCAGGCGGAAGCCGGAGATAAAGGACAGGCCGCTTGCGAATGACGGTCGCGACTTGGCAGAGATACAATACAGGATCTTATCGGCGTCGGCTGAATATGTGAAGCCGGGCGGGAAACTCATGTACTGCACGTGCACGATAAACAAGATCGAGAATAAGGAAGTCACAGACAGGTTCCTTGGCGAGCATGTGGAGTTCAGCAAGTGCTGCTCGCAGATGACGATGCCGTGCTCGGGGGGACAGGACGGATTCTACTACTGCATAATGCAGCGGACGAAAAACTAGCAGCAGCGAAACTGCAGCGGGGTATGCAACATCAAGCGTACTCTTGACCCGCAGGCTGTGAACGATAAAGCAAAAGGAGACAGGACATGGAGGTTGGTTTCAGGACCGACAAGGGGAAACACAGAAAAAACAACGAGGATGCATGCTTCGTAATACCGAAGGACAAAGTTTATATCCTATGCGACGGTGTCGGGGGCAATAATTCCGGTGAAGTCGCAAGCAGAAAGACGGTCAGCGGGATCGCGGAGTACGTAAGCGAGAATTCGCTGGAAAAGGTCAAGACTTTCCGGACAGTAAAGACATATTTCAACAATTGTCTTCAGAAGATAAACTACGAGATCCTGAAGGAGTCGCGGTCATCGGTCGAGAACCACGGAATGGCGACGACGCTCGTGCTCACGTATTTCAAGGGCAACAGGGTCTATGCGATGAACGTAGGCGACAGCAGGGCTTACATTCTGAGGGACGGGAAGCTCAAGCAGATAACCGAGGATCACACGTATGTGAACAGCCTCGTTAAGGCAGGCGTCATCACTGAGGAAGAAGCGGTCGACCATGAGAACCGCAACATGATAACACGTGCGGTCGGCGCGGACTACGGAGTGCAGCCGGACTTCTTCACAGGTATCGTCAAGGAAGGCGACATACTGCTGATGTGCTCGGACGGACTATATGACGAGGTTCCTGAGAAAAAGCTGATCGAGCTCCTCGTGCAGGAGAAGAGCATGTCAGACATTGCTGCCGAGCTCGTGGATGCCGCGAACAAAAACGGCGGCGCGGACAACATAACCGCCATAGTTCTGAAAGTAACAGACGAAGATCTGGATAAATAAATGAGGGCGGCCGCCGCATCGGCGCCGCTAAAGAGGTTTTGCGGCGGGGGGCCGCAGAGAGTGTTGCAGCGGCGCGTGCTGAAAAAGGTGCCGCGAGACAGTATGGGTTTTGATGGAGGAATACAGCAATGGTAAAGCTCCTAATGGGAAGATATGAGCTTGTCGAGAAGATCGGCGAGGGCGGGATGGCCGTCGTGTACAAGGCCAAAGACCGCCTGCTCAACCGTTACGTCGCGATCAAGATACTCCGCCCGGAGTACACTCGCGACGCGCAGTTCGTGGACAGCTTCCGGCGCGAGTCGCAGGCGGCGGCCGGCCTCGAGCACCCGAACATCATCAGCATCTACGATGTAGGACGCGAGGGAAACATCCATTTCATCGTGATGGAGTACATCGACGGGATGTCGCTTTCCGACGTCATCAAAGTCGAAGCGCCTATGGACTACAAGGCGGCGATCTCGATCACTAAGCAGATCGCATCGGCTCTCTCGATGGCGCATAAGCACAACATCATCCACCGCGACGTAAAGCCGCATAACATAATGATGAAGAGCGACGGCACGGCCAAGCTCGGAGACTTCGGTATTGCGAAGGCCGTCTCTGATTCCACGCTGACAGAGACGAGCAAAATCATCGGCTCCGTGCATTATTTCTCGCCGGAGCAGGCAAGGGGGTCGTACGTCGACGAGCGCTCTGACATCTACTCGCTCGGCATCATCCTTTACGAGATGCTCACGGGCAAAGTCCCGTTTGACGGCGACAACCCGGTGCAGGTAGCTCTCATGCATATAAATGACGAGATCATACC
The DNA here is from genome assembly GCA_964491055.1 of uncultured Eubacterium sp. GTDB lineage: Bacteria > Bacillota > Clostridia > Peptostreptococcales > Anaerovoracaceae > Aminicella. The sequence continues at coordinate 4,073 of CAZBFD010000111.1, read as the reverse complement.
GCCGTCAAGGCTGGTTTCGGGGATCCCGCCTGCACTTGAAAAAGTCGTCATGAAGGCGACAGACAAATTTCAGACGAACAGGTATGCCAGCGCGGACGAGATGCTGGAAGACCTTAACGGGATAGAGTTCGTTTCGAATACGATCGGCGACGCCACGATGTTCACAGCTGCCGACAACATGTCGGACGCGATGTACCAGACACAGCGCCAGGACGATCTTTCAGCTGTCGGATACGGGAACAAGCAGAAACAGGTCGAAGAGCCTGACGAGGAAGAAGAGGAGCCGCCTAAGAAGAAAAAGAAGGGCAGAAACGGCCCGCTGATAGCGGGGATCATCGCACTCGTGGTTTTGATCGCTGCCGGAGCAGCCGCGTGGTGGTTCTTCCTCCGTGAGCCGCCGGTCAAGATGGTTGAAGTGCCATCCGTCGAGGGGCTGTCGTACTCGCAGGCGAAATCGGTGCTAAAGGCAAAGAACCTCAACATCGAGCGGGGCGACGACGTGAAGAGCGACACAGTCGAAAAGGGCAAAGTCGTGTCGCAGACCCCTGAAGCCGAGGACGAGGTGGAAGAAGGCTCGACCGTAACTGTCAACATCAGCGCTGGCGCAGAGACTGCCGAAGTCCCGAACATGGTCGGGAAATACTACAGTTCTGATACTGCAACAGTGCTTCGGAGCAACAACTTCGAAGAGGGCGAAGTAACTTACGAGAAGAGCGACGACTACGAAGAGGGACAGATCATTTCACAAGATCCTGTCGCCGGCACAAAGCGCGAAGTCGGTTCCAAGATCAACCTCGTGGTCTGCTCAGGAAAGAAGACGGAAGAAGTTTCAGTACCTTCACTCACAGGACTCACCCTTGAAAAGGCTGAGGCAAAACTGAAGAAAGCAGGCCTCAAGCGCGGTACGGTCGACTACGAGCAGAGCGACGTATACGGCGAAGGCTACGTGATGTGGCAGCAGTACCAGGCCGGTACATCGATAAAGAAAGGCACAACAGTCGACATCATCGTGAGCCAGGGCTCCCCAGAGCCGGAACCGGAACCGGAACCAGAACCTGAGCCGGAGCCTGAAGAAGAGGAAGAAGAGGAAGAAGAAACTACAGAAGAATAGTACTATAAGAGCAGCCGCGGCGCATCATGCCCCGGCTGCTTATTATTTGCGGCCTACAAGGGACAGGCACCAGTAGGCCGCAGTTATGCTTTTATGCGGCTTACTGGTGCCTGTCCCTGATCGGCCGCAGATGGAAGGAGAAAAACATGAGCAAGCTTGCACCGTCGATTTTGTCCGCAGACTTCGCGGACCTGGGGAACCAGGTGGAACTTATAAGCAAGGCAGGGGCGGATTACGTCCATATTGACGTTATGGACGGGCATTTCGTGCCAAACATAAGTTTCGGCGCACCTGTCATGAAAAGCCTTGATAAGCGCGATACGGCGCCTTATGACGTGCATCTCATGATAGAAAACCCAGACAAGTATATCCCGGACTTTGTTACGGAGAAGACGGAGTTTATAACAGTGCATGCTGAAGCTTGTGAGAATATGGCGTACACTCTTGAACACATCAGGTCATACGGCGTCGGATCAGGCCTTTCGATAAAGCCCGGGACACCTGTCGAAGCGATCGAAGGCGTGCTCGACAAATGCGACATGGTTTTGATCATGTCGGTAGAGCCGGGGTTCGGCGGCCAGAAATTCATGCCTGACATGCTGGAAAAAGTTCGTCAGCTCGCCGAGATAAGAGCCGATAACGGATACACATATGAGATAGAGATTGACGGCGGCATCGGCCTTGGAAACGTAGAGCAGGTCGTCGCGGCTGGAGTCGACATAATCGTCGCGGGCTCAGCTGTGTTCGGTGCACCAGATATCGCCGAACGGGTAGGCGAGTTCCTTAGAATCATCCGCTAAATACAGCTCCGATAGGGGACTGTCCCTTTTCGGAGGTTTCAGGAGCATTCCTAAAGGCATAAAAAAACACATCCTGGCCGGTTCGCCAGGATGTGTTTTTGAGTACAATGATCAATCAATCGTCATCGTCGTCTTTCTTTTCTTTCTTCTTTTCTTTCTTTTTGGATTCTTCTTTAGCCTTCTTCTTGGCTTCTTTTTCTGCTTTCTTCTTAGCTTCTTCAGCTTCCTTCTTCTTGCGGGCCGCTTCTTCTTTACGCTTCTTCGCTTCTTCCTTCTTCTTCTTTTCTTCTTTCTCTTTCTTCTCGAGTTCTGCGTAGTATGTCGAGCGTCCCTTTTCTGTTCCCTTGGCGTAGAATTCGTTGCCGATCCTTACGACATCAGAAGGCATTGCTTTGTAGCTTCCCTCGGTGATACCCGGGACCTGCGACATGATGCGGCCCCAGAGGCCTGCCGCCCAGCCTGACATTCCGGAAAGCTTGATGTTGTAGTCGTTGCCCATCCACAGGGATGCTGTGTACTTCGGTGTGTATCCGTCGAACCAGAGGTCGTACTCGTCACTCGTTGTTCCTGTCTTTCCGGCGACCTGCACTCCGTTGATCCGTGCGGCTGTACCTGTACCCTGATTCACGACGCCTTTCATGAGGTCGACCATGATCCAGGCAACGCCAGGGTCGAGGACTCTCTTACGTCCGATATCTTCAGACGAGAGCAAAACCTCGCCGTTCGCGTCTACGACTTTCTTATAGACGATAGGCTCTTTTGTCTTGGTACCATTGTTCGGGAATGTGGTGTAGGCGTTTGCCATCTCGAGTGTTGTAACGCCGTTCGTCATTCCGCCGAGGGCGAGGGCAGCGTAGTTGATGTCGCTTACAGCGCCCTCTGTATCAAGCGTGGTTATGCCGTATTTCTTGACCATCTTTGCAGAGTATTCGATGCCTACCTGATGCAGGATCTTTACTGCGCATGTATTGATGGATTTACGCAGTGCGGTGCGGAGAGTGTTCTTTCCGCTGTATCCGCCTCCTGCGTTCTTAGGCCAGACCTTTCCGTTTACTTTGCAAGGCTCGTCGCCGACATATGAGCTTGCTGTGATGTAGTCGCCCCAGCCTTTGATGCCCTGCTGATCGATGTGGTAATCGACGTATGTGTGCTTCTTTCCGGCCTGGGCTTCCTCAGCGCTCTGCTGGAGAGCAGCGGAGTAGACCGCGAGCGGCTTGATCGAAGATCCCGGCTGCCTCGGCTCGACTGCTCTGTTGTAGAGCATGCGGCCTGATGAGATCCTGCGTCCGCCGACCATTGCGAGCACGTAGCCTGTCTTGTTCTCGATTATTGTCATAGCAGACTGCGGCTGTATCGTCTTCTGGTTGAGAGTGTAGATCTTCTTGCTGAACCTGACGCCGCCGTTCGAAGCCTTCTTTATCATCTTCTTCGTCTCAGGCATCTGCATGTATTCAGCTGCTACAATGATGTTTCCTTTCTTGGTGCGTGTCTTGTACTGCTGCGGGATATTTACATATCCGCCGCTTATACTGTACAGCTGGCCGTCATCTCCCCATGTGTAAAGGGTAGGGATCTCAATGCTGAAGTCGACCGTTCCGTTGACCTCAGTCTTGTATATCTTCATCCTCTTCTTGCCGTAGATGACCATCGAGCCGTCTTTCCTGATACGCGCTTCATTCTTAGGAAGAACAAGGTTATTCTTTTCAGAGATGAAGTTGCTGTACTTGTACATGATGAGCTTGCCTTTTTTGTTCAGCATGTCGCCGTCAGCATTGTACGCGATGTTGGTCGGACGAGGATAGCTTCCATTATTCTTGAATGCATTGATTATGATCTTCTCGATCTTCTGGTCATAAGTCGTGTAGATCTTAAGGCCGCCGTGGTAGACTTTATCATAAGCCTCCTCGTATGTCATGCCTTTCTTGTCCTGCAGGTCCTGTATGACCTTGGCAACAGCATAGTCCGTAAAGTATGAAGACTTGGTCGAGACCGCGCTGTAGTTCGGCTTTACGATCTTCTTGACCGAGCGCTTCTGGGCTTTTTCACACTGCTCCTGAGTTATGTATCCCTGCTCCTGCATGAGCTGTAGGCAGAGGTCACGTCTTTCTTTTGATGCATCGTTAAGAACAAAAGTACCAAGCGGTGATGTCTTGAGGACTTTG
>CAZBFD010000110.1:3032-6177 GCA_964491055.1 uncultured Eubacterium sp. | reverse complement strand
CCCCGCTTTACCGGCAAAAGCCTGCTGCACGATCTGGATATTCGTCTCTCTGTCAGGCCTGGAATACGACTTGGTTATAACCGCGATGATCGGCACCGATTTATACACCGAAGCCGCCCTCGCGAGCGAGTCGATCGACTGCTCAAAAAGCTTTCTCGCCGTCCCGTCGACGCAGAACCAGATCACATTGATCTTACTGTTCTCATTCCCCGCTTTGGCAGAATTCTTCGACCAGTCCTGCACCGCCTTTATCGCCTGCATCCTCTTGAAGAAATCCGGCTCAAAGCCCACCGAGTCGATCAGGTTGAAATTGACCTCATTGTTACTGAACACCTCAAGGTGCCTCGTCGTACCGACCGTGCCATAACCTGTCCCGGTCATCCTTTCACCCAGGACAGCATTGATCAGCGTCGACTTCCCGACACCCGAATTGCCCAGCACCAGTACATTACCATTACCCATACCACTACCTCCATAACGTTTAAGTGGCGCCGAATGTGTTTTTGTGTGTTTTTGGGGACGGTTCTGAAAAACACACTTTCTTAAGGGAATGTGTTTTTCAGAACCGTCCCCAAAAACACATTCCCAGATACTATTACACAGTTTCTATATCCGCTCCGTGCAGTGCGCGCCTGCCAAACAGCGTATGGACGCCGCTCCAGATGGTTTTCTTCTCGCTCACTGCACACCTGCTTACGAATCTTGTGTATTCATCGGCGATCTTCCTGCAATCCACCGGGCACAGGACCATCGCCGGCTCTCTATATTCAAGCAGGGCATCTTCGATTTCCTGCATCTGTTTCCTTGTTATGTAGCGCTTCCCGTCGCTGTAGCTCCTGATGTCGCTCATGATAGTGTTCAGGCGGCTTACCGGGATCTTCCCGTAGCTGTCCGTTACCTGAACCCTGTTGTCGGTGACAAGAAGTATGCTGTAGACCGGCACGTTCATATAGTCTTTGAGCTTGTTCCTGAGGAAGAGCTCATTGCAGTACATACGGTCGCCGAGGGTTTTGACCGGTCCGACGCCGCCTGCCGGCCGCATGATCCCCTTCTCATCCAAGACCAAGTCCTGGTTGCAGCTCTCCACCTCGATGGCGAACACACCGTATGGTGTGACAGCGACAGCATCGATGTCCGCGAGAGATTGTCCGTCCCTGAGCGTCACTCCATACAGCACTTCCATCTCCTCACCGGGCAAGATCCTGCTCATCGCCCTTCTCGCTCTTTCTTCGCCGGAAAGATCGTTCCTCCAGCTCGAGACCGCCGCGCCGAGAACATCAAAATCTTTTTTGAGTCCCAGGAACGCCGGGTCCCCGCCCAGCTGATGCTCATCAGCCGTGAACTCCAGATTCCTTGTGAAATACTTGCGGTTGAACAGACTCCTGCCGAACCTCGACCTGTAGTCCCTGATGATCTCATCCTGAAAATCACTTAAGAGCCTGATGCCCTCCTCTTTAGTATACATCATTCCCTGAACAGTGCCAGTACAATTGAACTTAATTCTCTCCATGTAGTGCTCGCCTCCTTTCCCGGATAGTGATCACAACCTCATAGCAGCTCCGGCCTCCTGAAAGTACTCCTGAAAGTACTCCTAAAATACTCCGAAAAGGTACAGTCCCTTTCGGGCTGTCCGGCACACTCCTCTTGATGCTACTATTCTAGTGTAACCGGCCAGACAGATAAACAGCCGGGTCGACGGATAACAGAAGTGTAATTCCCCCAGATGTGCGGAATAGTACAACTATTTCTCCCCACGAAAAAACCGGCCTCCCGGCCGGCTGCATGTCATGTGAACATCTACATGTCAGCGAACGGTGCCGCTATACCAAAGCGCATAGACAGCGAGCGGTGCTGTTTAATCATGGCCTATAGACTTGCCTCTATCACACCTGACATGTAGGTGGGTACAAATCTATCGTTTTTTACCTAGACTATAGTGCATAGACACTAATTGATTCAGTTTTGTACCTTTCAAGGTATCTTTAACGGTCATTTTCGAGGTATCAATGGGTACAAATATAACGATTTTTCCTTTGGCTATAGTGTATTTTAATGCTTTGGTATATATTTGTATCTCACTGCCATTTTTTGCGATTTCATCTATCAAAAACTCGACGCGCCAATTTCGCCGCAGAGCGATTTTATTATAACGATCATGTTATTGATCATCTAGAAAAAAACACACCGGATTTTGCTTCTAGTCAGCACCGATATATCAGCTGTCCTAATTCTTCTGCTCACCAGTACTGATATATTAGTTCATCTAGATTTTGCTGTTTACCAGCACCAGTACACCAGCTTGCCCGCTTCGGTGAGCCCTCTCTTCTTCTGCAGATTGTACGACGCGGTGTTCCCGGTGATCACCTGCCCGAACGGGATGAACCCCTGCCGGATCATCTTCGCGAACTCGGCGTTCTCCAGCGCGGCGGCGTAGCCCTTCCTCCTGAATTCAGGGAAGACGTAGAGCATGCCGATACTGCCCTCGAGGTGCTCGCCGATGAAGCCGGCCAGCTTGTCCCCTTCATACGCCAGCAAGACATTGCCCAGCCGGATGTCCCTCGCCATCTCATCCTCACTTATCTGATCATATACCTTCGTCAGCGCCGGAAGATCCGAAAGCTCCGCCGTCCTCATCCTGAGCCGCTGCTCCGGCTCCGGCGCCTCGCCAAGATACGCGAACTGCCAGCATTCCAGACAATTATCAAAGCCAAACCTGTCGCATGCATACTCCGCGGCTTCCTTACACGTCGTCTCGATCAGCTCATACCCACGGTCCTCATACTTATCGAGCAAAGCCTTCCCGGCCTCTGCGTCGTCACACGCTAGCATGTACGTCTCGCTTACCGAATCATACAGAAACAGAAAGTCCTCGCCCTCTTCAATTATCTCGGCAGTGCCCCGCTCGATCACCCTGCGGAAACTGATATAGTCAATACTCGAAATATCCATACTTACCTCTAAGTGTGTTTTTGGGGACGGTTCTAAAAAACACATTTCTGCTGAAGTGTGTTTTTTAGAACCGTCCCCAAAAACACATTCATTCAAACATCTTTACTGCTTCTTTCAGGTTGTCTATTATCGGAAGCTGCTGCGGGCAGGCGCGTTCGCACTGGCCGCATTCGATGCAGTCGGATGCGCGGCTCCA
>CAZBFD010000110.1:0-2932 GCA_964491055.1 uncultured Eubacterium sp. | reverse complement strand
TCGCGTGGAGGTTTTGCCAGAGAACCTCCCTTGACGGGCTCCATGACGACTATCGACTTGCCGTGCTTCCTCGCGACTTCGTAATTCGCCCGCGACTCGACCTTCGGGTTCTCCCAGTCCGCGTAATTGAGCTGGAGCTGCACGAAATCGACCTCCGGGTGCTCCGTCAGAAGCTGGTCGAGGAGCTCCGGCCCGGCGTGGAACGAGAATCCGAAATGCTTCACCAGCCCCTTCTCTTTCTGCTCCTTCACAAAATCCCAGAGGTGGAACTTGTCATACCTCTTGTAGTTGTTCTTCATGATCGCGTGGAGCAGATAATAATCAAAATACCCGGCGCCGGTCCGCTTGAGGCTCGTGTAGAACTGGCTCTTCGCCGCCTTCTCCGTCGGCGCCATGAGAAAAGCATTGATCTTGGTGCAGAGCGTGTAGCTCTCCCTCGGATAGCGCTCGACCAGAGCCTTCCTTATCGACTCCTCCGAGCCCGGATAAACAAAGGCCGTATCAAAATACGTGAACCCCGCGTCCATGAACAGATCGACCATCGTCTTGACCTGCTCCACATCCGTTATCAGCACCTTCCTCGGAAGCCGCATCAGCCCAAAGCCGAGCTTCGGCACATCCTTACCAAAATAATCCGACATTTTCTCTCCTCCTGTTGTCAATGGGGACGGTTCTTTTTGACAACTTTTTTGGTGATAAACGGAACCGTCCCCCTTGTCACCTTTTTAGTCCCAGATCGCTTTCTCGCCGGTCACGAGCTCTCCCCACTTGCTCGCCCACGACTCCACGAAACACGATGTATATGGGACGTGTTCTTCTTTCCGCATTCTGACAAATTGCGGCATCCTGCTCCAGATGATCGATATCATACCGACTATGAGCATCAGCGGCCCAAGCACCATGGCCTGGATGCAGTGGCCGTACTCGTGCACCCTGAGCTTCTCTGAATATCCGGTATTTCCGTCCGGCGTGAATATGAAAAGCCCCAGGCTGAGTCCGGTCCGTTTCTTCCCCCATCTGGTATCGATGGCGCCGCGATACAGCGTGTGCGGGCTTCTTAAATATATCAGAAAAACAATGAGGCCGATCAGCGTTGCTCCCAGGCCCCATGTACATTGTAAAACTATGAACAAAGCTCTTTTAAAATCTGATTCCATTCGTTACTTCTCGTATCGTCGAAATTCGTGGCAGGTTCCCCCCGTTACTTTTCATACTGCCTGAAGTCCAGGCAGGACCCTCGCTATTTCTCATACTGCCTGAAATCCAGTCCGAGTCCGTTCGCTACGATCGTGATGAAGTCCTGGACGTTCGTCACGATCGTGGTCGCGGCGAGGCTTCCTCTGTCAAGGAGCTTGTTCACGACGAACTCTTCCGCGTCGACCGCATACAGGAAGACCGGCCTTATCGTTCCGTCCTCGAGCACCCTGAACGACGGCGTCATGTTGCCGGTCGCTATGGTGTGCAGCATCGTCGCAAGGCAGATGATTGTCGTCGCGCCCCTTACGATGTCTCGCATCGTGTTCTGCGCTTCATATGCATTCCCGATCACTTCCGGGAGCGGCCCGTCGTCCCTGATCGACCCGGCGAGCACGATCGGTATGTTGTTCTTCACGCAGCTGTAGATGATTCCGTTATCGATCCCGTATTCTTCGATGAACTTAGGTATCGAGCCGCAGCGCCTGACTTTGTTGTCGACGTCGAGGTGATTATAGTGGCCGTTCTTCTGCGACTTCTGTGTGTAGATGTCCTGTCCGAGCGACGTGTGGAACAGCGCACCCTCAAGGTCGTGTGTTGCGAGCGCGTTTCCGGCGAAGAGCGCGTCCACGTATCCGTTCTCGACCAGCGCCTGCATGCACGCCCTGGCGTCGTGGTCGAAGGCGAATGCCGGTCCCATGACCCAGACCACCTTGCCGTGCTCGCGCTCGTAGTTCAATAATTCGAACAGTCTGTCATAGTCCCTGGCGTACGATGTCTCGCGGCTTCTCCCCAGGCGGAATGCGAACTGGTCTGCAGGCTCTCCGTCATCCGCGGCTTCTTCCTCCGCATCATCAAAACCTTTTGCGTGCACGTATATCCCTTCGTGCCCGTCTTCGCTCCTTCCGATCACTACAAGGTCACCCTTCCGGATGTTCCTGTTCTCGACAACGTCGAGCTTCCCGTCATCCCTCAAGACCACGCTGGAGTCCATCCGGCTCTCCTCAGCGAGCCGCCACTCCCCGTTGATCTTGAAGTACTCCGGAAACATCGACGTACTGTGGAAATACTCCGGCGCAACACCGTCCGCAACAGCCGCTTCAAGCCTGCAGTTCGGCGCATTCACTAGTTCCGGCGCCGAGAAATCCGGCGCCTTATATACAGGTAACTTAAAAGCCATTTCTAAATCAGTCTCCTTATAAGCTCAAAAGTTGTCACCGGGGACGGGTCTTTTTGACAACTATTCAGGAAAGTTGTCAAAAAGAACCGTCCCCATTGACAACTGCCCCCTTTAGGATCTACAGGTCTTCTCTGTTCACCGGGCACGACATGCAGCGCGGGCCGCCTCTCCCCCGTGAAAGCTCGGAGCTCGGCATAGTAAGTACTTTGATGCCGTTTTTATCTAACAGGTCGTTTGTGACGTAGTTCCGCTCGTATGTTATGACTGTCCCCGGAGCGATGCAGAGTGTGTTGGAGCCGTCGTTCCACTGTTCTCTCTGCGCCGCGACCATGTCGTCACCGCCGCACCGGATGAGATCCACAGCCGGGAGCCCCAGCTCTTTCGCAAGTACTACCGAGAGGTCGTCTGTCATCGATGATACTTTGATGTCGCCCTTCTGCCCGAGGGTCAGCTCGAACAGCTGGAGCGGCCCCTCTATCTCGGAATGTATGGTGAATTTATCGTAGTCGACCATCGTGAACACCGTGTCAAGGTGCATGAAGGTCCTCTTCTTCGGGA
>CAZBFD010000109.1:0-6192 GCA_964491055.1 uncultured Eubacterium sp. | reverse complement strand
TCTTCGAAATAATGCACAAGATCACGGAACGCATCATCGCTCAGTTTGACAAGATTCAGGAAGTTCCTGACTTCTACTGTGTCGATCTCCTTATCAAGGATATGTACCTGATCATCGAGTACTCCGGCGCTCTCGCCGTAGCCTCCGTGGTTCTGCATGGTTACATTGAACATGAAGAACGGAGACGTACTGCCGGATGCGCGGAATTTCTTATACTCGCGAACCACCACTTTATAGTCGGCTGCGTCCGACGTGTATTTTCTGACGTGCTCGTGCTTTCCCAGGTCTTCACGTGATATGAACTTATCGAATCCGAGGGCAGGATAAGCATTGTTTCTGTTATATGAATTATACTTGCCCGGATGGAACGCGACAGCGGTGCCGTATCCGATCTGTTTCAGATCGCGGACGAGCGACGGCGTGCTTTCCTTTACATTAGTATTGAATGGCGCATTATACGGAGGGAAGAAGGCCATCGTGTTTCCGGTCAGGAACTCGAATTCCGAGTTGGCGGTGCCGCCTCCGAAGACTGATACGTGGACTCTTCCTTTCATTGTGTTATCCTTAAGGCTGTGTATGAACGGAAGGTAATCATTCTCTGTCTTTATCTCACCGAGCACAGAGAGGTCTGAAAGCGATTCGTTCATTATCACGATAATGTTCGGCGTCTCTTCTGATACCTCGGCTTTTCCGGCAGCTTTATCAGATGGAAGGTCCGAGGCGAGCTCCGCAGCCTTTGCCGGGGAGTAGCCTGCCGGTTTTTCAATCCTTGCTGTCGCTACGTTAAGTACGAACGCAAATGGATATCCCTGGTTCCGGTAGTTCTTCTTTATCCATATCCGCGCGAGCCTGATGTCGTGCTTTTTTGTGAATGCCGGATCAAAGTATACACGATAGAATACTCCGAGATATGCCAGACCGAGGAGAAAAACTGCGATACGGGCTTTGATGCCAAGTCTTATTTTGTCATCAATACTCAGCACCGCCGCAAAGAAAGCGCCTGCAATAGCCGCGGACCAGAGCGCTGATTTATCAAGCGTGAGAGTGTACCCACCCGCGACGTCGGCAGCTGTTCCGGCTGACATGAAATCGGAAACGGAAAGAGGAGCGTCACGGAAGAGCACCAGTATGTAGTTTACGAATGCGAATATATACCAGAAGATCGTTGTCCCAAGCACTGTCCATTTCATCCTTCCGGTGATCATAAACAGAAGCACGAACGGGACAAGTATTGCAGCGAGATTCGACGCAGGGAACAACAGCCGCTTTTCCAGGACGAATTTTATTATCTCTCTAATTGAATATTCTGTCGATTTGAATACGACGAGGAAGCATACCAGCGGTGTGGCTAAAAATGACAGGATCATGAAGACTTTGTTGAGGTCGGCCCATTCAGGGAGCTTGCTGCTGAGATGCTCAAGAGGGAGCATAATGAACGCGGCGCTTAAGAGCGGCACCATGACCGCGGTAAGAAAGAGGAACGCTCCTCCTTCTGAGGTGAAGCATCCGGCGTTCACTACGATAGCCGCAAGTATGAGAAAGTCAAGAACGAGCGCCGCTTTCTTTCTGAGTGTGAATTCCTCTTTCAGGTCTGAAGTGATTGCAGTATTCATAGTATTCATAACAGTAGTATACCACATGCTGCATTGAAAAGACAGGATAAAGAGCGGACAAGTCAGGAAACCGGCTTTCCCGGTATGATATAATAAAGACAGACGATAGGGTGCATAATTCTTACGAATGTGCGCCTACAGCTGATATCCGGAAAAGAGGTCGATGAAAATGTATGGTGCGATTCTGGGCGATATTATCGGGAGCCCGTATGAGTTTGATGAAAACAACATAAAGACAAAGGATTTTCCGCTGTTCAAATATAACTCGCAGTTCACTGACGACTCGGCCATGACTGTAGCGGTTGCTGACGCGCTGCTGAGGATCGGGGCAGGCGAAGCAGGAGAAGATGATGCAGCAAAAACTGATGAGCGAAGTATCGAAGAGCGCTTCATAATGGCACAGGCTCTTAAGCGCTGGGGCAACACATATCCTGACGCCGGATACGGTGTCAGGTTCATCAAGTGGCTGAGAAGCGGCAATGGGCCATACAACAGCTTCGGGAACGGTTCTGCGATGAGAGTGTCTCCGGCAGGCTGGCTGTACGATTCGATGGAGGAAACGATGAAGATGGCAGAGCTTTCCGCAGTCGTAACACACGACCATCCGGAAGGCATCAAAGGCGCGAAGGCAGTCGCTGCGGCGATATACCTTGCCAGGACCGGCGCGTCCAAGCAGGACATCAAAACCTACATAGTATCGGAGTTCGGCTACGACCTTACAAGGACATGCGACGAGATAAGGCCGTCATACCACCACATCGAGACATGCCAGGCGACAGTCCCGGAAGCAGTAACAGCGTTCCTTGAAGGAACAGACTTCGAAGACGTTATCAGGACAGCCGTTTCACTCGGCGGCGACTGCGACACACTGACATGCATCGCAGGGAGCATCGCCGAAGCCTTCTACGGCGTCCCTGACGAGCTGATCCAGGAGTGCCGCACCCGCGTGACCCCGCCTATGCTCGAAGTTATCGACGCATTCGACAAGATTCGCAAGTGATAAAATGCTCCGAAAAGGGACAGTCCCTTTTCGGAGCATTTTCAGGAGCATAAATCTTATGAAGAGTTTAGTTTTTGAGCAGGGGGTTAGATGATATAATATCAATATAGGTATTTCTGGGATGTGGAGGTTTTGATGAAAGTTTTTCTGGCTATATTGAAAATACTGATCGTGTTGATTTTGATACTGGCGCTCGTAGTCGGAGCAGGTCTCGGGCTGCTTACGATATTCCAGTACAATCCGGACGATACGGAAAATGTCGTGCTCACGGGGCAGTCTGAGCTGTCGCCGGAGCAGGGGAAGTCGTTCCGGGTCATGACGTGGAATATCGGATATGCGGCGCTGGGTGACAATGCTGACTTTTTCATGGACGGCGGCAAGATGGTGAACACCGCGGATGATCAGCGTATCAGGTATAATCTCGGAGGGATAGTTGAGACTGTGCTTGATGAGGCGGCTGAGATCTATTTTCTCCAGGAGGTGGACCGTGATTCTGACAGGTCGTGTCATATCGACGAGGCGGCTGAGATCACCAATGCTCTTTCTGACAGCTCGGAGCTGGATTACCAGACGATGTTCGCGAATAACTTCAAGGCTTTGTTCGTGCCGTTCCCGATACCGCCGATCGGAAAGGTCGACAGCGGCATCTACACTGCGTCGGCATTCAGGTGCCAGCGTGCGGACCGTATACAGCTCCCGATCTCGTTCAAATGGCCGGTCAGCACGGCCAATTTCAAGAAGTGCCTGCTCGTTTCAAGGATACGACTGTCAGGGTCGAGCAAATACCTCGTCCTCATAAATCAGCACCTGGAAGCATATGACAATGGCGAGGGTAAGATCGCACAGACGAAAATGCTCCTTGACGTTATGCAGAAAGAATACGATGAGGGCAATTACGTGATAGCAGGCGGGGACTTTAACCAGACGTTCACGGATGTCGATACCGCGGATTACCCGGTATACGAGGGTACATGGCAGCCGGGGACGCTTGACGTAGACGAGTTCGCGCCGGACTTCACGCCGATGATGGATCCGACGTTCCCGACATGCCGCTCGCTCGATAAGCCATACGACAAGGCAAACGATGAGCACCAGTTCTACATGATAGACGGCTTCATCTATTCCAAGAACGTGAAGCTCAAGAACATAGAAACAAAAGATCTCCAGTTCGAGTATTCAGACCACAACCCGGTCGTTGCAGAGTTCGTGCTGAAATAACACCAGAAGCTCCTGAAAGAGACTGTCCCTTTCAGAAGCATTGATTGCTTATGGGAAACGATATTAAGCGGACAACTGAGAATCCACTTGGGACGAAGCCTCTTGGGAGGCTTCTCTTTTCGCTTGCGGTGCCGACGTCGATCGCGAATGTGGTTAATGCTCTGTACAATATCGTGGACCAGATATTCATAGGACAGGGCGTCGGGACGCTTGGCAACGCGGCGACGTCGATCGCGTTCCCTCTTACAACGATATGTCTTGCGATAGGACTCATGCTCGGACTCGGCGCCGCGTCGGGGTTCAACCTTGAGCTCGGGCAGGCTCATGCCGCAGCATCAAAACCTGAACTTCAGAAGGCGCATGAGGACATGGCAAGGGAGATAGTCGGGAGCTCTGTAGGCGCGATGGTGATCGCGGGGGTTCTGATAATGATCCTCGTCCGCCTGTTCCTGGTACCGCTGCTCATGGCATTCGGCGCGACTGATACGATCATGCCGTACGCGGAAACGTATGCAGGGATAACGTCGCTTGGCATCCCGTTTTTCCTCTTCATGATGGGTGCCAACCCGATCGTAAGAGCGGACAGGAGCCCGAGGTATTCGATGGCTGCAGTGATAATCGGCGCGGTCATGAACATTATACTTGACCCTGTTTTTATATTTGTCTTCGGATGGGGGATCGCGGGCGCCGCGTGGGCGACTGTGATAAGCCAGATCCTTTCTGCTGTGATACTCGCGGCGTATTTCCCGAGGTTCCAGTCAGTGCATTTCACAAAGGATGATTTCAGGCCGCGGCCAGGGGTCGTACTCCATGTCTGCAGGCTCGGCATAAACTCACTAATCTTCCAGCTGTCCACCGTACTGGTCCAGATCACGCTGAACAACATGCTGCGTATTTATGGTACAGGCACAGTCTATGGTGCAGAGATCCCTATCGCGGTCTGCGGGATAGTTGTAAAGATAAATGTAATATTCATCTCACTCATGATAGGGCTTATCAGCGGCGCGCAGCCGATCTGCAGCTATAACTACGGGGCAGGAAAGTATACGAGGGTCCGCGGAACAGTTAAGCTGTTCACTATATGGGCGATCATAATCGGGACATTCTCATGGCTTCTGTTCGAGATCTTTCCTGACAAGATATTTCTCCTGTTCGGTGACGGCGGCGGGAACGAGCTGTATTTCGAATACGCAGAGCGCTTCATGAGGACGTTCCTGTTCTTTACGTTCATCAACGGGCTCCAGATCTGCTCCGCCACTTTCTTCCCGTCTATAGGTAAGCCTTTAAGAGGTGCGTTCCTGTCATTTTCCAAGCAGATCCTTATCTTTATGCCTGTCCTGTTCACACTGGCACATCTTTACGGACTGGACGGGATCATGTACGCACAGCCTGTGACGGACTTCCTTTCATTCCTTCTCGCAGTGTCGTTCCTTGCATACGAAATGCACATCATGCCGCGCGAAGATGCGGCGTAACACAAAAAGTATGATATAATGAGTATAAGCTCCGAAAGCACCTCCGAAAGGGGTCAGGTACTTTTCGGAGGTATGCTCCGAAAGGGGACTGTCCCTTTCCGGAGGTCAGGCAGCTTAAGGAAGGCGTATGAGGTAATACTGGATGCTTGATGAGTATATAAAGGCGCAGAAGGCTGCGCAGCGTGAATATAAGGCGAGGATGTCGAAGGGTGAGTTCCCGTTCGTACCAGCGCTGGATGATGTTGCTCCGGACAGCAATGTCCTTCAGCAGCGGGATCTTGGCATGATGGAGATCCCGACGTGGCTGGTCGAGGGAACGAAGACAAGGGCGAGGCAGAATTCTTTCGCGGCGAACTTCATGCCGCTTCTTGATCCTGAATCGGAATTTGCCATAAAGTGGCAGAATCTCTACCAGGCCCAGCTATCAGAGGGATTCCACAGTGCGATCAAGGTATATGAGTACCTCCACAGGTTCTATGTACAGGAAGGGAACAAGCGGGTGTCAGTCAGCCGTTTTCTTGACATGCCGACGATCATGGCTAACGTTACAAGGATAATACCGGCAGACGAGGTTTTGATGGAGCACCCGGTGTATGCGGAGTTCCTGGACTTCTTCAGAGTCTGCCCTATATATGATCTCGAGTGCCGCGAGCCCGGCTCATACCGGGAGCTGGCGGCTTTGATCGGGCGAAGTATCGGACCTGACGCAGAGCCATGGCCTGAGGATCTGGTAAGGTCTCTGCAGGCGGCGTACTGGCACTTCACCCAGGTGCTCCAGGCGATGCAGGGGAAGCTTCCTGAGATGCCACGGGGCGACGCATTTATTGTGTACCTCAGGGTATATACGAGCGATGCGCTGAGCTCACAGTCGAGCAAGGAGATCGAC
>CAZBFD010000108.1:0-6197 GCA_964491055.1 uncultured Eubacterium sp. | reverse complement strand
ATCTTGTCAAACTGAGCGATGATGCGTTCCGTGATCTTGTGCATTATTTCGAAGATGTAGATGAGCCTACCGTGATCCTTCTGTACGGGGACCACGAGCCTATGCTGGGCTCAGCGTTCAATGACACGATGAAGAAAAGAATGAAGGAAAACGGACTGTCAGATATAGAGATACAGGAGCAGCGCCATCAGGCAGTTCTCTGCATGTGGGCGAATTTCGACATAGAAGAGGCAGACGATGTGGACATAAGCCTGAATTATCTTTCGGCGTTTATGATGGATAAGCTGGGCATGCCTCTCACGGGATATGATAAATTCAGGCTGAAGATGTATGACGAAGTACCATACTACACATATATAGCATACAAAGACGGACAAGGAGAAAGCGGTGAAGTCCACTCAGCCGAGACGCCTATGAAAGACCAGCCTGATATCGCTTCAGACTACAAGATCCTTCAGTACAACAACGTGGCTGACCCTTCGCATATGGCAGACCACTTCTTCCGCTACGACGAATGATATGCCGGGCTGATTCGCCGGACTAAAGAACACACCTGTAATAAAAAACGCCTCAGCTTGTGAGGCGTTTTACTTTATTCACTATTCTGTTCAGCAGCTTTACCGGTGGCATCGCGCTGATCTTTTCTTCTCTGTCCCCTTTCGGGCTGAACACATCAGTGCAGATCGTGTCAGCTCCCATTTCGAACAGCTCATCCCGCCGCTTTTTCTTATCAACAGTGTAGACAAGGACCGCCAGGCCTGCGTCATGGATGGCTTTGATCGTGTCTTCGGAAGCATCCGCCGAATTAAGGGACACCGAGACAAATCCATGATCTCTGCAGTACAGGAGCGCTGCTTCAAGCTCTTCAGCCGGGATCCCTTTCTTCAGGAACAGCTGATAGTATGAGAAGTGATAAACACTCTCGATCCCCTCATACATTTCCGGAGAGTTGGCCTGCACGAGGAATCTGCTGAGAAGCTCGTGATCCTCGTGAAAGTCAGCAATTACTGCTTCAGTCACCCTGGCAGCTTTATCGCGGCTCAGAGCATGAAGATCGAGCTGCCACCAGAGATCCGGGTACTTCTTCATGTATCCGTATAGTGTTTCAGCATCCATAGTCGGCATACCATGAAGAGTCTGCTTCAAGAAAAGCTCTCTTGTCATATGCCTGAATGCCGGGTCGTATGTCATTCCGCACCGCTCAGCGTTCTTTTCCGACCAGCCGTGCGCCGGGACGACATGCCCGTCCTCAGTAAGTGTAAGGTCCACCTCCAGATAGCGGTGTCCATTCTTTATTGAGTTGACCAGTGCCGGCTCGTTGTTAAGATAGCTGTACCCGCTCAGCCCTCCAAGGGCATGGGCCAGATATCTGTTCCGGAACATAGGTGCTGTCATGGCAGATCACCGTTCTTCTCGGAAGTACGGAAGCCCGAGGCTTGCAGGAGGCTGGTTCTCCCTCTTGTTCCTCTTGCTCGTGATCACGAGCACGATGATCGTTACCACATAAGGGAGCATCTTGTAGAGCTCTTTGACCGCTGTGTTCCCGCCTGAAGGAATGAACAGGTAGAGGATATAGAGGCCGCCGAAGAGCACGCTCGCGAAGATGGCGATGTTCGGACGCCAGATCGTGAATATTACAAGAGCGATCGCAAGCCATCCTCTGTCACCAAAGGCGTCGTTCGACCAGACGCCGCTAGCGTAGTCCATTACGTAGTAGAGACCGCCAAGTCCTGCGATCATGCATCCGATGCAGACTGACAGATATTTATACTTTGTTATGTTTATTCCTGCTGCGTCAGCTGTTGCAGGATTTTCGCCTACCGCACGAAGCTCAAGTCCGACCCTTGTGTGGTTGAGCACGTATGACGTGCCAAGAGCGATAATTACCGCTATATAGGCAAGGAATCCATATGAGAAGAAGATCTTGCCGATAGGCCCAAGGCCCTTTGCGAACGGGAGAGCTTTGCTGAAGCACTCGCTCGTGCGTGAAAGAGCGATCGATGGAACGTCGCTTCCCGTCAGCTTGATGAGCGAGCCGCCGAAGAAGTTCCCGAAGCCTACGCCGAAAGTAGTCAGCGCAAGACCTGTAACGTTCTGGTTCGCCCTCAGCGTTACTGTAAGGAAGCAGTATAAAAGTCCCATGAGCAGCGACCCGATCAGGCAGCAGCCGAGCGGTATCAGGATCGCGAGTGCCGGATTAAGTGCTCCGTCCGTGCTCCTTTCATAGAAGAAAGCCCCGATGACGCCCATGATCGCACCGACGTACATTACGCCAGGGATACCGAGGTTCAGGTTCCCGGCTTTTTCAGATATCGTCTCACCTGTGCATCCATAAAGCAGAGGCACCGCCTGCGCAACGGCACGCGGGATGAAAGCAACTAAATCAAACATTACTCATCCACCTCCTTAATGCATCTGGATCTCATTCGGATCCGCAGTACCCGGAGCGACTTTTTTCTGTCCGCGGAAGTTGAGCTTATAATGAATGAAGAACTCACTTCCGATTATGAAGAACAGGATTATTCCCGTGAGTATATCACCAAACGCGTGATTGAGCTGGAAGCTGGATGAGATCTCACTTGCGCCGCGCTCAAGGAATGCGAGCAGGAAGCTTGACAGCACCATTCCTATCGGATTGAACTGCGCAAGCCATGCGACCATGACTCCGAGGAAACCGCGTCCTCCGGCAAGCGTCGTCGTGATCGTGTGGTCAGTCCCTGCCACAAGCAGGAACCCCGCGAACCCGGCGATAGCTCCCGAAAGAAGAAGCGTTCTCAGGATCACGCGGCCGACTTTGATCCCGACATAGCGCGCGGTGTTCTTGCTCTCGCCGACTACCGAGATCTCATATCCGTGCTTGCTGTATTTCATGTAGATGTACATCATGACCGTGAGGATCGCGATCAGGAGTATATTCAGGAGGTACTTATAGTCACCTATCACAGGCAGCCATCCCTCCATGCCGCTCTGGTTGATGATCCCGACATTTCCTGATCCCTTCGGCACTTCCCATACGATGACAAAGTACGCGACGAGCTGAGTCGCGACATAGTTCATCATCAGTGTGAACAAAGTCTCGTTGGTATTCCACTTTGCCTTGAAGAAGGCCGGTATCCCGGCCCATATCGCTCCTGCGCCTACAGCTCCGATGAACATAATAAGCAGCAGGACTGGCTGCGGCAGGTTCTTAAGGTAGATCATGCATGCCGCTGTGATAAGAGCCCCGATGAGCACCTGCCCTTCTCCCCCGAGGTTCCAGAACTTCATCCTGAACGCCGGTGCGAGAGCAAGTGAAACGCAGAGCAGTATGGCGATTTCTTTGCCAAGGATCCAGAGCTTACGCTCTGTCCCGAATGCGCCGTCAAACATTGCCTTGTATACGCTAAGCGGGTCAAGACCTGTTGTTACAGATGTGATTATCGCACAGAGCACCAGGGCGAGGAGGATCGCGATAAGCCTGATGCCCCACGCCTGGTACCACTCCAGATGCTTCCTCTTGGTTATGTGGATAAGAGGCTCAGAGTTTGCGCTGTTAGCTTTGCTGCTGCTCATCGTCTTCACCTCCTCCGAGTTTTGTCATCATCATTCCGACTTTTCTCTTGTCTTCAGGCGTCGGATGATCGACTATGCCGCTCACCTTTCCGCCGCAGAGCACGAGTATCCTGTCGCAGAGCTCGAGCAGGACATCCAGGTCCTCGCCTACGTAGATGACTGCGACGTTGTTCTTTTTCTGTTTGTTTATAAGGTCATATATCGTATATGAGGAGTTGATATCAAGGCCTCTCACGACGTACGCGGAGAGGAGCACTGTAGGCGAAGACGCGATCTCGCGCCCTACGAGCACCTTCTGCACGTTTCCGCCGGAAAGCCTGCTGACAGGCGTGGTCGTATTCGGGGTGCTCACCTCAAGCTCTTTAACGACTTTCTCCGCGAGTTCTTTTGGACCTTTCCTGTCTGTGAACGCACTGTTCCCTTTTCTGAACGAGCGGAGCATCATGTTGTCTATGATGTCCATGCTCCCGACAAGTCCCATTCCGAGCCTGTCCTCAGGAACGAAAGAAAGTGCGACGCCTTTTGCCGCTATCTCAAGCGGATCATGGCCTGTGATGTCATCGATCTCGCCGTCGTCTCCTATGTAGTAGATCTTTCCGTGCCTTGCATGCTGCAGCCCCGCGATCGATTCAAGAAGCTCTTTCTGCCCGCATCCCGAGATCCCCGCGATCCCGAGGATCTCTCCGGCATTTGCTGTAAATGAAACTTTATCAAGCTTCTTGACGCCGTCAGGGCCCTTGACCGTGAGTCCCTCTACCCTGATCCTCGGATGGACATTCTCCGGGACAGGCCTTTCGATATTCAGCGTGACCTGATGGCCGACCATCATATTCGTAAGTTCCTGGGCATTCGTCTCGCTCGTCTTAACGTCGCCGATGAACTTGCCCTTCCTTAGAACTGCCACACGGTCTGACAGATCCATCACCTCGTGCAGCTTATGCGTGATGATTATCACAGCCTTGTTGTCGTTACGCATATTGCGGAGCACCGCGAAGAGCTTATCTGTCTCCTGCGGTGTAAGCACTGCCGTCGGCTCATCGAGAATCAGAATATCAGCACCGCGGTAAAGCACCTTGACGATCTCGACCGTCTGCTTCTGCGACACTGACATGTTATACACCTTCTGGTCCGGATCAACATCAAAACCATATGCGTCGCAGATCGCGCGGATCTTTTTTGACGCAGCCTGGAGATCCAGCCCGCCCGGCTCTTTCAGCCCGAGCACTATGTTCTGTGCGGCGGTGAACACATCGACCAGCTTGAAATGCTGGTGGACCATCCCGATCCCGTAGCTGTAAGCCTCGTGAGGCGAGCTTATCGAGACCGGTTCCCCGTCGATGTATATCTGCCCTCCGTCAGGATAATATATCCCCGAGAGCATATTCATCAAAGTCGTCTTGCCGCTTCCGTTCTCTCCAAGAAGCGACAGGATCTCACCGCGGTAGATGTCAAGATTTACGCCATCATTCGCGCGGATCGTCCCGAAGACTTTGGTGATATCCCTCATGGAGACTGCAGGAGTCTTCTCTTCCAAGTGACCATACCTCCTGAAAAAGACAGGGCCCCGGATCGCCGGGGCCCTTAATGCCATAAAGATTTTGATCTTAGAATTTAGTATCGAGCAGGTTGATGCCGTCTATCTGAAGATCGAAGTACGGAGCTGAACGGTACTCTGACTCATGGAAGTAACCGTCTGAGATGACCTCTGTGTCAGCCTCGTAGTTCTCGTCTGTGTCTACGTCAGCCTTGTAGCTGTCGAGCTTCTTGCCTTCAACTTCGAATGCTTCTGTTTCGAATACATGGAGTTCTCCGGACTCGAGCGCTGTCTTGACTTCGTCGATCTTATCCTGTGTTCCTTCAGCAGCTGCCTGTTCATTTACCTCTGTCAGCTGAACTGAACCTGTCTCAAGCGTGCCGACCCAGTCTGTGTCGATAGGCTCATCATTAGCAGCAGCTGAGATAGCATACTTATAGTATGGAGCCCAGTCGATCCTAGATGAAACGATGAATGTGTTCGGGCAGGCATCTACAGTTGATCCGTTGTAGGAAACATCAGGAACACCGGCCTTCTCGCATGCTGTAGGAGCTCCCATGGAGTCAGCGTGCTGGCTGATCAGGACGCATCCGCCGTCGATAAGCTTTGTAGCGCCTTCCTTCTCAGCTGTCTCGTCATACCATGAACCTGTGAATGTTACGTCCATTGTGACTGACGGGCAGATGGAGCGGGCGCCCAGGAAGAATGATGTGTAGCCGGAAACTACCTCAGCATATGTGAAAGCTCCGACATAACCCATCTTGGCATCCTTTGCCTCGATCTTACCTTCTTCGATCATCTCGTTCAGCTTCATTCCTGCAGCAACACCTGCAAGGTAACGGCCTTCATAGATGGAAGCGAAAGCGTTGTGATAGTTGTCAAGACCCTCTGTGTGAGCCTTTGTACCTGTTGAGTGGCAGAACTGTACCTCAGGATATTCCTTAGCGGCCTGGATCATGTAGTCCTCATGACCGAATGAGTCCGCAAAGATGATCCCGCATCCTGCGTCTACCAGTTCTTCTGCAGCATCAAAGCATTCCTGACCTTCAGGGATGTTTGTCTTGATGATGTAGTTGTCTTCACTGATGCCGAGCTCCTCGCATGCAGCCTT
>CAZBFD010000107.1:0-6202 GCA_964491055.1 uncultured Eubacterium sp. | reverse complement strand
GGCGCTTGATGTGCTGGAGGCATATTCTCCGGAGAAGACGTCGGTTCTTTCTTCGCTTGAGGGAAAAGAGCTGATCGGAAAGGACGATTACATCGAGACCGAGGAGAAATCGTCCGTCCTGCTCGAGACAGCAAGCTATATCATATCGCTTTCAAAGGAAATCGCCGAGAAGAAAGCGGTCTGCCAGAGGCTTGCGGCAAGGAAGGAGCAGCTCACGCCATGGAAGCTGCTCGGTACTCCGCTCAGGCAGACGACACAGGAGACGGAGCGCACCTCACTTCTGCTTGGGACTGTTCCGCCGGATATGGATCTGGACCGGATCTATGAAGTGATCGAGGGGGCAAACATCGGCGACCCTGATGAGCCGCTCCCGTGTGTTGTGGATATCCTTGAAGAGGATAACGACGCCAGATATATCTCAGTCATCTGCATGAAAGAAAACGAGGCTTTGATCGAGAACTCGCTCAGAAGCGCCGGATTCGCAAAGCCTGCTGCGGAGACAGATATAGCTCCGGCGGAAGAAATAAAGAACATCGACAATGATATAGAGAAAGAAGAGCAGGACATACAGCGCCTTGCTTCTGAGATAGAAGGACTCTCCGAATACAGGGAAGACCTGAGGCGGCTCGGTGATTACTACAGGATGAGGTCCGTAAAGTATAAAGTGATCTCAGACCTCCCGCAGACGGACGACGCATTTATCGTGAGCGGCTATGTTGACGAAAAGAATGTAGCTGTCATACAGAAAGCGATCGGGGAGAGATACGACTGCAACATTGATATAGACGATATCCCGGAAGATGAGGATGTTCCTACAGTGCTGAAGAACAATGAGTTCTCATCGAGCATGGAAGGAGTGGTCCAGTCATACGGACTTCCGGGAAGACACGAGTTCGACCCGACGACGATAATGTCGTTCTTCTATGTGTTCTTCTTCGGGCTCATGCTTTCAGATGCGGCGTACGGGATCGTAATGACGATAGTCTGCGCAGTCCTTCTCTGGAAGTTCAAGAGGATGGACCCGGGGATGAAGAAGCAGCTCAAGCTCTTCATGTACTGCGGGATCTCGACAACATTCTGGGGCGTGATGTTCGGCGGGTATTTCGGCGATGCGATAACGGTGATCGCAAAGACGTTCTTTGATAAAGACGTTACGATACCGGCGCTCTGGTTCGTTCCGCTTGAGAATCCGATGAGGCTTCTCATCTGGTGCCTCGCCTTCGGTATAGTCCACCTGTTCGTGGGACTTGCGATCAAAGGCTATGAGGAGCTGAGGGACGGAAAGACGCTCGACTTCTTCTGCGATGTCGTGCTCTGGTACGTGTTCCTGATCGGCCTTCTGCTGATGCTGATACCGTCCGACATATTCAGGTCGATATCTCAGATAGACGTGACGTTCCCGCCGGCTGTGAGCATGCTCGCAAAAGCCATGGCGATAGGCGGCGCGCTCGGCCTCGTGCTCATGTCAGGAAGAGAGCACAAAAACCCGCTGCTCAGGCTTGCGCTCGGGCTGTATGATGTGTACGGCGTCACGAGCTGGCTGTCAGACGTGCTCTCGTATTCGAGGCTTCTTGCCCTCGGGCTCGCGACAGGAGTCATCGCTTCAGTCGTAAACCAGATGGGCTCCATGGCAGGAGGCGGAGTCGTAGGGGCTATACTGTTCATCATAGTGTTCCTGATAGGGCACGCGATGAACATGGCAATAAATATACTTGGAGCATATGTTCATACAAACAGGCTCCAGTTCGTTGAATTCTTCGGTAAATTCTATGACGGCGGGGGGAGACCTATGGAGCCGTTTACTCAGGATACCAAGTATGTAGAAGTTAAGGAGGAAATGTAAATGACACTAGGAATGGTTTATGCGCTTCTCGGCGCGGCGCTCGCGGTTTTGCTCGCTGGTGCGGGATCATCTATAGGAGTAGGGATCGCCGGACGCGCGGCCGCCGGAGTCGTGAGTGAAGACCCAAGCAAATTCGCGAAGGTACTGATCATGCAGCTGCTTCCTGGAACACAGGGAATCTACGGCCTTCTGGTCGGATTCATCACACTGTCCAAGATCGGCCTTCTCGGCGGAGGCGCTGCAAGCGTAGACACTAACACAGGCCTGCTCATCCTTGCGGCATGCCTTCCGATCGCTGTGGTCGGACTGATCTCAGGGATAGCCCAGGGCAAGACATCTGCAGCATCCATCGGCATCGTCGCAAAGAAGCCTGACCAGTTCGGTAAAGCGATGCTGTTCCCGGCAATGGTAGAGACTTACGCCATCCTGGCGCTGCTCATCTCCATTCTTTCAGTAACAGCAATAGAGTTCTAGCAGGAGCCATCACATGTCAGGATTAGAAAAAATCAGAGACAGGATACTCCAGGACGCTGAGAAGACCGCGGCGAAGACGATCGAAGCGGCAGAGGCAGAGGCCCGCGTGATCAAGTCAGAAGCCGTCCGTGACGCAGACGATATCGCAAAAGACGTCAAGGCGAAAGCAGAGAGCGACATCAAAGCCTATTCGGAGCGTGTGGACTCATCTCTTGATCTCGAGCACAGGACAAAGATCCTGGCCGCGAAGCAGGAGATAATCAGCGACGTGATAGCCGAGTCCAAGAAGAGGATCGCAGGGCTTCCGGCCCGCGATTACTTCGACCTCATGCTCAAGCTGATGGAGAAGCATGTGCAGCCCGGAGAGGGAGTCGTGTATTTCTCGGCAGAAGATCTTGCCCGGATCCCGGACGGATACGAGAACGACGTGAAGGCAGCAGCGCACAGAGCCGGAGGAAGACTCAGCATATCTAAGGAGAGCAGGAATATCGGCCCCGGCTTCATCTTAAGCTACGGCGGGATAGAAGAGAACTGCACACTTGACGCTTTATTCGAAGAGAAGAAAGATGATCTCACCGACACAGTGCGTGAGATCCTGTTTGCATAAAGGAATTATCATATGGCGGAAGAGTATACCTACGCGGTCGCGAGGATCAGGGCGCTGGAGAACTATCTGTTCTCGGATGCTGTGATCGATCAGCTGATCGCCTGTAAGGATCTTCAGAGCTGCATCCATTTCCTTGAGGAAAGAGGATGGGGCGATTCTGATACTGAAGGCGACGCCGAAGCGATCCTTGCGCGTGAGGAAGAGAAAATATGGGAAGTAGTGAAGGATCTTCATATTGATATGAAGGTCTTTAGCGTGCTCTCACTTCCGAAGGAGTTCCATAACCTGAAGGCTGCGATCAAGGAAGTGTATGAGGAGTCTTCAGAAAAGGAGGACCGCAGTGCCGCACAGGCTGACCGTGAAAAGGATGCTCTTGGCGAGCGCAGGCATGCTCCGATATATTATGAAGGCCTTTCAGTGAGCGGAGAAGATCTCGAAGAGACCATAAGAGAACGGGATTTTGACAGGCTCCCGGCTGACATGAAGAACGCCGCGGAGGAAGCGTATGACACTCTGATGCATACCGGCGACGGACAGGCGTGCGATGTCGTGATCGACAAAGCCTGCATGGCGGCAATCCTCGAAGCAGGGCGTGAAGCAGGCCGGAAGGGGTACGGCGTGATCCGTGACTACGCTGAGACGATCGTGAGCATAGCGGATATCCGGACGGCAGTACGTGCGGCGAGGACCGGGAAGCCGCAGGACTTCCTCATGAAATCGCTCGTCGACACGGCATCACTTAGCGCTGATAATCTGGCAAAATCTTCGGTGCAGGGTGAGGACGCGCTTCGTGATTATCTCCTTACCACGGACTACAGAGACGCGGTCGACTATCTTTCAAAGAGCCCGTCCGCGTTCGAGAAGTGGTGCGACGACAAGATCACTGAATCACTTCAGGCGCAGAAATATGAATCATTTACGATCGGGCCTGTCATCGCGTACGTTATAGCGAGGCAGAACGAGATAAAGACGGTCCGCCTTGTCCTGACAGGGAAGGCGAACGGACTTCCGGATGAAAGCATAATCGAAAGGGCAAGGCGGATGTATGTATAAGATAGGTGTTATGGGAGATCATGACAGCATATACGGCTTCTCCGCGCTCGGATTCGACGTGTTCCCGGTGGAAGGCGACGAGGCAAAGCGTAAACTGCGCGAGCTTGCGGAATCAGATTATGCTGTCATATATATAACAGAAAAGCTTGCGGCAGAAATGCAGGAGCAGATAGAAAGATACAGGAGCCAGCTGCTTCCGGCGATAATCCAGATACCGGGAGTGTCCGGCAACACAGGAGAGGGCGTAAGAGACGTCCACCTGTCAGTGGAGAAAGCAGTCGGATCAGATATCCTGTTTGGGAACGAGGAATAATGCGCGAGCATGCTCGCGGAGCATAGCGCGCCTATAGAGATTTTGATAATACGATTGTGAAAATAGAAGTTATAACCACTATCAGGAGGTAGTAAACCTACAATGAGCAGTACAGGTACGATTAAAAAAGTTGCTGGGCCGCTCGTCATAGCGACGGGCATGCGTGACGCTAATATGTACGACGTGGTCCGCGTGAGTGATGAGAACCTGACGGGCGAGATCATCGAGATGCACGGGGATCAGGCGTCAATACAGGTATATGAGGAGACTTCCGGGCTCGGACCGGGGGCACCGGTCGTTTCTACAGGCGTTCCAATGTCAGTAGAGCTTGGTCCTGGCCTGATCGGCAGTATCTACGACGGGATCCAGAGACCGCTTGAAGAGATCATGAGAGTCTCTGGAAACAGCCTGAAAAGAGGCGTTCAGGTCTATTCTCTGAACAGAGATAAGACATGGGAGTTCAAGCCATGTGTCTCTGTCGGCGATGAGGTAGAGGCTGGCGACATCATCGGTACCGTGCAGGAGACTGAAGTGGTCGAGGAGCGCATCATGGTGCCGTTTGGCGTAAAAGGACGTGTCAAGGACATAGATGCCGGGAAATACACGGTAGATGAGACGGTCGCTACGATCGAGACAGAAAACGGCGACAAGAAAGTCAAGCTCATGCAGACATGGCCGGTAAGAAGGAACCGCCCGTATAAAAAGAAGCTGCAGCCGGACAAGCCGTTAGTGACAGGGCAGCGTGTAATCGACATGTTCTTCCCGATCGCAAAGGGAGGCACCGCGGCGGTACCAGGCCCATTCGGCTCGGGCAAAACTGTCATACAGCATCAGCTCGCGAAGTGGGCGGAGGCTGACATCGTCATCTATATCGGATGCGGCGAGCGCGGCAACGAGATGACTGACGTATTGAACGAATTCCCTGAGCTGGTAGACCCGAAGACCGGAAAGTCCCTGATGCAGAGGACTGTTTTGATCGCGAACACATCGGACATGCCGGTAGCTGCTCGTGAAGCTTCGATATATACAGGAATAACGATTGCGGAATACTTCCGCGACATGGGATACTCAGTTGCCCTTATGGCTGACTCGACATCGAGATGGGCTGAAGCGCTCCGTGAGATGTCAGGAAGACTTGAAGAGATGCCTGGTGAGGAAGGATACCCTGCTTACCTCGGGAGCAGGCTGGCTCAGTTCTATGAAAGGGCCGGACATGTACTTTCACTTGGGAAAGAGGGAAGAGAAGGCGCGCTTTCAGTTATTGGAGCCGTATCTCCACAGGGAGGCGATATCTCTGAGCCTGTATCACAGGCGACGCTGCGTATCGTAAAGGTGTTCTGGGGGCTCGATTCCAACCTTGCGTACCAGAGACACTTCCCGGCGATAAACTGGCTCACGAGCTACTCACTGTATCTTGATGATATGGGCAAATGGTTCGATGAAAATGTTGAGAGCGGCTGGAGCGAGGGACGTCAGAGCATGATGACGCTACTCCAGGAAGAGTCAGAGCTGAACGAGATAGTACAGATGGTAGGAATGGATGCGCTGTCACCTTCAGACAGACTGAAGATGGAAGCAGCAAGATCTATCAGAGAGGACTTCCTCAACCAGAATTCATTCGACGAGGTCGATACATACTCATCTCTCGAGAAGCAGTACATAATGATGAAGCTCGTCATGAGCTTCTACAACAAGTCGGTAAAAGCGCTGGCTGACGGAGCTGACATGAACGCGCTGATCAGTATGCCGGCAAGAGAGGCGATCGGAAGATTCAAGTACACGCCGGAGGATCAGGTCGAGACCCGCTATAAAGAAATCAATGACGAGCTTGACGCTGAGATCAAAGCCGCGTTTGAGAAGGAGGATCTGTAATGCCTAAGGAATACAGAACTATACAGGAAGTCGCCGGACC
>CAZBFD010000106.1:0-6227 GCA_964491055.1 uncultured Eubacterium sp. | reverse complement strand
TTTCAGGGCAGTCTGCAGGGTATTTTTTATGTATGCTTTTTCTATCTATAATTATAAAGCCGCATCCTCCATTGTTCAATCAGAGGATGCGGCATGCCAGCTGTCAGTGCTGTTTTTATACATTTTTCTTATATGGCCTGCCCTGTATCAGCCCTTGAAGAGCGTTCCGAAAAGTCCTCTCGCAAGGCTTGCCCCTGCGTTTCCGCCGAGGGTCTTTCCGAAGCTTGATCCAGACTTTCCGCCGATGCTCTTTCCGAACTCGCGTCCGATAGTTCCCAATACAGAATTCCCGACGGTCTTCATAGCACGCTGTCTTGCTTTGGCGGCCTTCTGGGCTTCTTTTTCTTCTGCTTTCGCCTGTTTCTCAGCCTCCTTAGCTGCAAGCTTCTCGAGGCGCTCCTGCTCCATGGCTTCGGCCTTTGCCTGCTTCTCGGCTTCCTTAGCTGCTTCTTTCTCAGCCTTTTCAGCTGCCTTTGCCTCTTCAGCCGCCCTCGCCGCAGCTTCCCTCTCCTCTGCGTCTTTTGCGCGGACTGCGATCAGGTGCTCGTACGCTGACATATTGTCCACACCTGCAGCGTACTTGCTGTAGAACAGGCTTCCCTTTATGATGTTATCTCTTCTCTCATCTGAGATCTGGCTGAACGAGCACTGCAGCGGAAGGACCGCGACTTTCTGCGCGACCTCAGGGATTCCGTCCTCACCGAGGAACGACACGACTGCCTCGCCTGTCCCGAGCTCAAGGATCGTCTGGTATGTATCGAATTCAGGATTCTCGCGGAAGGAGTCCGCGGCCGCACGAACTGATTTTTGATCGGCAGGTGTGTACGCGCGGAGACCATGCTCCACCTTGTTCCCGAGCTGAGCGAGCACACCGTCCGGAATGTCGCGCGGGTTCTGGGTGCAGAAATAGATGCCGACACCCTTCGACCGGATCAGCTTGACGACCTGTTCTATCTTATCGAGCAAAGCCTTTGGCGCATCGTTGAACAGCAGGTGTGCTTCGTCGAAGAAGAATACCATCTTCGGCTTGTCGAGGTCGCCGACTTCAGGGAGTGTCTCGAAGAGCTCGGACAAAAGCCACAGAAGGAATGTGGAGTAAAGCTTTCCGTTATTGATAAGGCTTGAGCTGTCCAGGATGTTTATCACACCGCGGCCGTCCACATTCGTCTGGAGCCAGTCTGTTATCTCAAGGTCAGGCTCTCCGAAGAAGATGTCGCCTCCTGCTGACTCGAGCGATACGATCGCCCTCGTGATAACGCCGATCGATGCTGAGCTCATCTTGCCGTATTCCATCTGGAAATCCTGAGCATGCTCGTCAACGAACGCGAGCATTGACTTAAGGTCTTTGGTGTCGATGAGGAGCAGATTGTTGTCGTCTGCGATCTTGAACACTACGCTTAAGATGTCGCTCTGAAGCTCGTTAAGCCCAAGAATACGCGCGAGGAGAACAGGGCCCATCTCTGATATCGTAGTCCTGAGCTGGATGCCTTTCTGACCATAAATATCCCATAAGTTCACAGGATAGCCTTTGAACTCGAAACCGGCATCCGCGAGGCCGAACTTTTCGATCCTCTTCTGCATGTCCTCAGTCAGCTGGCCGGGATCCGCGATACCTGCGATATCGCCCTTTACGTCAGCCATGAACACAGGTACTCCTAAGTCACTGAAAGCTTCAGCAAGGACCTTCAGTGTAACTGTCTTACCAGTACCCGTGGCTCCTGCCACCAGTCCGTGGCGGTTCGCCATCTTCGGAACGATCCCGATGTTCTCGCCTTTTTCGTTGTTTGCAAGCCATATCCTGTTGTTCTTTATCATTTCCGCACCTGATCTTTCTCCCGGGCCTGCCGGGTACTATGCATTGTAAATATACCTCGCCGTGATGATCATGGCATATTCATCTATCATCAGTATATCGCCGCCTTGGCGCTCATAACGCGCCACTTCGTGAGCTCCGGCGCGAGCTCCCCAGTGTCAGGATCCGTTCCCTCTTCAGCCTTCCTCAGCACAAGGTCGAGCTGCACTTTCCTTATCTGGCGCCTTCCGCCGTCCACAGAGACATTGATCTTGCTGCGCCCGCGGACGTTCAGCATGTCGCCGTCCTTATTCACGTAGATCCGCTCCACGTTTTCCGAATAGACATTCAGGTCCTCAGACTTAAGCTCATCAAAAAACGTATCCCTGTCCTGCGTCTCACCCGACAGCCTTGTGAAAGTAAACCCTTCATCAAGCACCTCAGAAAGCACCTCAAGGTCCTCACTTATCACGCTCTTATACACGCTGCGGTAATAATCCGTGACCTCATTCTCAAGCGGTGTCTTGAGCATATCGCACCTCCGACATTTTCTAACTAGATTTTACACCGTCATTGTAAAATGTGGTAGTATTATCTTATGAAAAAGCACACAGTATTCCACATCTTCACAGGCATCGTCCTTGCGATGTTCATCATCTCGGCGGCAGTGACGCTCGCACTGAACTTCCGCTTTATTTATTATGCCGACATCGGCCGCTACGGCCTGGACAAAGTAAGCGGCTTTACTGCAGATGAGCTGAAAGAAGATTACAACACGCTGATCGACTACAACTGTATCTGGAGCAAAAGCGATGAGCTTAAGTTCAGGCACTTCACGCTGTCAGACAACGCGGCGCAGCATTTCCGCGAGGCGCGCGTATTGTTTTTGTTCTTCGGCTGGGGAGTTATCGCGTTCGGCATACTCACAGGCGTCATGATTTTGATCGGTAAGAAAAAGAAGCTCGGAGTGAGCTTCCTTAAAGTCGCCGCAATCATCACGATCCTGCTCCCCGTGATCCTAGGAGCGTTCGCCGCGGCCGCGTGGGACAGGTTCTTCGTGCTCTTCCACGAGCTCTCGTTCGGGAACGATCTCTGGCTGTTCGACCCGGCCGTCGACCCGATCATCAACGTGCTCCCCGACCAGTTCTTCTTCCACGAGGCGATGGCTATCTTCGGGCTCGTGATCCTCGGCGGCGTGATCTGCGCGGTCCTCTATGTTCTTATAAGCCGCGATCAAAGCCATAACGGGTGACATCCCGCACTGCTTTACCATGCTCCCATGCAAGGCCGCTCCTCAGATCTTATACAGCTCCCACGTCACGCTGCTTCCGATGTACTTTAATTCAAAGACACGCTCCCGCCGGCCGATTATGCTCTGGCAGCGGTACGTGTAGTTCCTGGTGTTCCCGTAGTGATCGACCTCGATGTCCAGCACCTTCCCCACTTTAATATCAAAATCTCTGCCGTCTCTCGTATACCTGAACTTGTACGGCTCCGGCGGCTCATCCTTGTGAAAGACCGCGATCATATCTACCGGTTGTCTGAGCATCTTCATGGCGATCACCTTCTAACTGACTACAGTCTATCACACCGCCGCCGCAAATGCAAACATTTGTTCTTTTTTTATTTGCTCCTGACACTGCTCCGAAAAGTGCTCCGAAAAGGGACAGTCCCCTTTCGGAGGTTTGCTCCGATTTGTACCTGACCCCTTTCGGAGGTTTCGGAACATAAAAACAGCGCCGGGCTTCTGTCCGGCGCTGCTGATCGTTTCTGTATCGATTGTCTGCAGTCTGTTATGCCTCGAGGCGCACCACGTGGTATTTGCTGTATTTCTTGAGACGCTTCGCCATCTTGTCTTCGCGGATCGTGCTCTCAGCCATGCCTTTGCTCGAGCCTCTTCCGGCGGCGTGTGCCACGCGCGGATTCTTTTCGGTACCGTCTGTGATCGCGATCATGATGTGGCCCCATCTCTTGCCGTTCCAGCAGCAGATGACGTCGCCCTTCTTGATATCCTCGACAGGCACGTTCTCACCGATGTCTTTGAATCCGTTCTTGACCCACCAGCTCCATTTTGTACTTCCTGACCGGTAGCCGTTGAAGTACGGCATTCCGTGTGTGTAGGCAGCCGCGACGAATGCGTTGCAGATGTAGTATTTGTTGCCGCCCTGGCAGAACCAGCAGTGGTTCTTCACCTTCGGTCCGTAGCAGAACTCGTCGTCCGCGGCGATAGTTACGGCCCAGTCGGCCGCAGCTTCAGGGCCTGAGCCCTGCCAGCACGCATACAGTGTGATCGTTCCGTCCGGACCCGCCAGATCCTTTACGGTATCCTGGTCCATGTAGCTCTGGCTGCCGATCTGGATAGGATTCTCAGGGTCGAGGTAGAGCTGGTTGTTCTCTTCTGTACACCAGCCGACGAATGTGTATCCGGCCCGGCTGTATTTATTTCCAGGGAGCTTGAACTCCTCTCCCTGTCCGACAACGCTCTGGTTCATGCTTCCGTCCGTCGCGCCGTTACCATCAAAAACTATCTGGTACGTCCCGGCGCCGAACACCGCGTGCTTTACTTCGGACCACTCTGATTTATATGTCTTATCCTTGTATTTTCCGGAAGCTCTTACGCGTACATAATAATCCTCCGGGTCAACATCATCACGCTCCATCATATATGACTGCATATCTTCGATGAGCATATCCTGGCTAATGTCGAATGTCTTTGTATCATCAGTCTTAGGGAAATCCTTCTTCTTGGATATCTGGATGCAGTAATTCTCTGCACCGCCCGAGGCAGTCCACGTGATGTCGAGCACTGTCTTATCAAAGATTGCCCTAAGCTCCGGCGTCTCCACGGTATATGCCGCGGTCGATACCCTGTATACGTTCTCGCCGTCATCAAGAAGCTTGAGGTAGCTTGTGTTCAGCTTGCTCGGGTCGTTCGCCATCTCCTTGCGGTATGAAACAACCGAATATACATATTCGCATGAATATGCGAGATCATCTTCCTTGAAGTCAATGTCATCAGGGTCTTTGATCGTGGCCTTTTTCGTCCACTTCTTGGCGCCCGCTTTCTTGCCGAACACTACGTATCCTTGTGCTCCGCTCGGCTTATCCCACTCGGCAGTCACCACGTTGCGGTCGGCGTTGATCGACTTTAAAGTTACAGGTGAGTAGACCTTCACCTTCTTAACGTCAGACACGTCGGCCCACTTGGAGTAGACCCTTGTGCCGTCGACTTTAACATAGCTCCTTATCCTGAAGCGGTACGTGGCTATGCCCTTATTGTATTTCGACTTCGTCTTAAGGTCCGAAAGCTTGATCGTCGTCTTCCTCGCCTTGCTGCCCTTCCTGACAGTCTTTGCGTCCGAGAAGTCCTCATTCTTCGCATACTGTACCTGATATCCGGTGACATCAGAAACAGTACCGTCCTTCATGCGGGAATACGCCTTGCTCCACTTTACCGTGACCTTGCCGACTTTTTCCGCAGCATCAAACTCCGACGTCTTTACCGCGACAGGCACTTCAGAAAAAGCGCCGCCGGCGTACGTAGGCCTCGACATGAAAGCGATCGCCCCGATCAGGACAGCGATAAGAATAAAAATATGAGATTTTTTCAATATCTCATTCATACAATCTCCTCCACAAAAATAACCTCTGTGTCCTAATACCCAATCGTAATTATATCATCCCAGTCAAGCAAAAACCGCTATTCTTAAGACAAATTCACAGAAAAATCACAAAGGTTGTCAACGGAATGTGTCTTTAGAACCGGCCCCGACGACACACCCGTTGACAACCCAGCTCAAAACTAATGTTTATTCGTCGTAATCTTCGTCTTCTTCGTCTTCGCGGATCACGTTGTTGTATATCGCCATGATTATTATCGTGAGCAGGAATCCGGCAAGTGTGACGAGGCAGCCTTGCCATACTCCGTATGTATGGTATTTCAGCTCGATGGTGTGTTTTCCTTTAGTGAGGTCGACCCCAGTGAAGCAGACGTCGACTGCGTCGCGCTTCCTTGCTTTTCTTCCGTCTACGAAGACTTCCCAGCCTTTGTCGTCCGGTACGGACAGGTACAGGACGGAATCGCTGTCGCAGTCGACTGACCCTCTGTAGTAGTCGCCGCCCGCGAAGCTTTCTGTCTTCATCCTGCGCTGGACGAGTTTCTGCGCGCGCTTGTCGTATTCTTCAAGCGGCGTCGAGTACAGCACGACGTCGTCGTATATAAATGTGACGTCGTCCGGGTGCTCGCCGTTCGGTGTGAACGTGACATGGATCTTGTCGGCAGCGCCCTTCCTCCAGCCCATGTTGACCGTGAGGTCTTTGATGTCTGAGAAGCCGCGGTTGTCACGGATCGTGTTGATGACTGACTTCTGGATGATGTTGTTCTCCGCCGTGAGCGTCATCCTGCCGTTCACCGACGAGTGGATGTTCTTGAACG